>JBDLRO010000116.1:0-17693 GCA_039800025.1 Actinomycetota bacterium
TGCTCAAGGCGGAGACTTTGTCGGAGTTCTACGGCGTGACGGTCTCCGTTCATCGCGAGGACGATGGCACTGTTGTGGTCGTGCCACGTCGTACGATGCCTCTTGCATGATCGATGACGACTTTGCAGGAGCAGCCGGAGCGCATCAAGTTCTCTTGCGGCGCCTCGATCCGATCGATTCGACGGGTCTTGCAGCAGAGCACATCTCGAGTCCGTCTCGCTTGCCCGGGTGGTCCGTCGGGCACGTGCTCGCTCATCTCACTCTGCACGCCGCAAGTTTCGTGAGGTTGTTCGCCGAAGCCGAAGAGGGTCGAGTCGGACGTCAGTATCCGGGTGGCCCGACCGAACGGGCTGCGGGAATCGAGCGTGACGCGGGTCTGACGGCAGTCGAGCACATCTCGCGTCTTCGAGAGGCGATCTATCGCCTCGAGGGAACCTGGATACAAGCGAGAGTTGCCTGGCAAGGTCGTGCGGAAATGGCTTCGGGTGCGGTGATTGCAATCTCGGATCTGCCGCTGAGACGATGGCGGGAGGTCGAAGTGCACATGGGGGACTTGGGAATTCCCGATCTCGGTTTCGACGGTCCGGAATGCTGGTCCGATGACTACGTGCGCCGTGACGTACGCGTCTTGACGATGCAGTGGAACTCTCGGGGATCGATGGGAATGAACACGTTGCCCCCTGAAGTTGCTCGACTGGGGGATAGGTGGAGGCTTGCTTGGCTTCTCGGACGCAGCCAGGTGCCGGGTGTGATCGCCGCAGGTTTGCTGTGAAACACGTCAAGCTGCTGTTCGCGGCGACTCTGAGTTCGGCGATCTTCGCTTTTGCGCCGGCTCTTCCGGCCAGCGCCCATGCCAATCTCGAGTCGTCGAGTCCTTCACCGTCGGCGACCCTCGAACTGTCGCCACAGGACATCGTTCTCGTCTTCTCAGAGCCAGTGAGTCGTGTCGACGGGTCGATCGAACTCTTCGACCAGCGCCGGGAAACTGTCGTCATCCCTGAGCCGATTGCAACAGCCTCGAATCGCATCGAAGTTCGAGATCTGCCTCGCCTCGATCCCGGTCTGTATCTGGTCGCATGGAGAGCGCTTTCCGAGGATGGTCACATCGCGCAGGGAGCGTTCACGTTTCAGGTCGGATCTGCTTCGCCGACTGTCACGGCGCAGGATTTGCTCGACGGATTTTCCGAATCGGAACCGATGGCGCGCGGGATCGGTGTGGTTCGGCATCTCGCGCGATCCGTGACCTACCTCGGACTGGCGGCGGCGTTGGGAACGCTTGCGATTTCAGCAGCGATTGGCGTGCGACGTTGGCGAGTCGTGATCATGGGAGCGAGCATCGCCGTCATCGGTTCCGTCGTGCAGTACGCGGCACAGAGTCTCTACGTGTCGGGACGGGGGTGGTTCGAAGTCATGGACGGGACGTCGTTGCTGGACGTCTTGTCGACTCGCCTCGGTCAGGGCATCGCGGCGAGAGTCGGACTTCTCGTCGTGCTCGTCGTTCTCGTGCTCGTCGCACGTCGGCGAGCGAGATCCGAAGCAGAAGTTCGAGCACAGTCACAAGAACTCGGGACACCGGCGACTGCAGGAGCCCGAACATCGATCACCGAACGACCATGGTGGCGGTCTTCGGCAGCGCTGGTTGGCGGCGGCATCCTCTTGACATTCTCTGCCACCGGTCATCCGAGTGCTTCCTCTCCAGCATCGATTGCTGCTGCAGTCGACTTCGTGCACCTCGGAGCGATCGTGCTGTGGCTCGGAGGACTCATCGGGATGATTGCCGGTGAAGATCGGGCATTCGTTCGAGCTCATTCACGTTCGGCCACGATTGCGATCCCGTTGGCAATCGTGACCGGCGTGTGGCAGACGTGGCATCTTCTCGACGATGGCGGCGACATCACCGGGAGCGAGTGGGGTCGGGCGCTGCTCGTGAAGGTTGCTGTCGTCCTCGTCGTGCTCACCCTTGCTCTCGTGGCACGTTGGATCGTGGTCGCCGATACGACCGCACCGCTCCGCCGACTCGTCAGTGTGGAAATCGTCGTCGCCCTCGTCATCGTCGGGTCGACTTCCGTAATGGTGTCGTCACCGCCTCAAGTGGCGGCCGCACCCGAGGTGTTGTCGGTGGCTCTCGCGCAAGACGAGATCATTGCCAATGTCACCGTGACGCCGGGAAGGGTCGGTCCGAATGATTTGCACGTCACGATCGTCACTCCCGGCGGAACCCTCGATCCAGTCGATGGTCTCGACATCCGTATCACGGATTCATCGGGAGAGTTTCCCCCCGTGACAGTCGACGTCGAGGATCTCGGACCGAATCACTTCGTCGGGACTGTCGCAATTCTGGAGAATGGCCCGTGGACTCTCGAGCTCTTGGTGCAGATGTCGCCGGCTCGCGTCGTACGATTGTCGACGACATTCGAATTGTGACGACCTCCTGGACGTGCGGTCAGCGACTTCTCGTCGACGTCAATTGAGCAAAGCTCGTGCCTCGCCCTGCGGCATTGTCGATCGCCTGGTACGTGTGTCGGAGTTCGGTAGCGAGATCATCAGGAACCCGAATCGTCGCTGAGCGAGCGTGAGTGTCGTTGCGACTGCGGTGAGTTTGTCTCGACATCACCGATGCAGCAACGGCGACGACGGCGATCGACGCGAGAATTTGGCGCTGGGTGAGGTTGTCCACGGTTGCCTGTCGAATTCGTTCATCGGATGTGTCCAGGTACTCGTCGACCCAATCTGCTCCTGCTTCGATGACGAGTGAGATCGGCCACGGACCATCGATGGCGAGTGATTCGATGACACGTCGAAAGGTGTCGAGGTCGGAACCGGACTCTGCTCGTTCGACTTCGGACATCCGACGGATCTCGAGAGAAGTGCCAATGGCGTGAGCAACGGAGTCGATTCGCTGCACACGCTCGTCTGGCTCGAGTGGAAGATTCGACAAGGAATACGTGACAGCTTGCGGCAGCCCGGCGAGGAGAATGTCGGCTGCCGAGTTCGATCGAGAGATCTCGTGGAGTCTGTGGGCTCCCTCGGCAATCGACCGGGATTGTTCCCCGTCAGGTCTGCTCAATTCCAATTGCCAGGGTGCAACGATTCGAGCAGTGAGTTCTCGCAGTTGCCGTTCTCGTCGTGAACGTTCGACCGGGTCGATCGATCCAGTGGCGAGGCCCTCTTCCCAGGGTCGATCGTCGTACACGACGTCGAGAAGTCGGTGGATTCGCTCCAGGGCAATGCTCGGAGGAGTTGTCAGGGGATCGGTCGCCCGGATCCACACGTCTTCGACCAGTCGCAGATCACTCGCACCGAAGACGAGGACCTCGATCTCCTCGAGCGAGTCGATCAAGAGACCCGCTCGTCCAGGATCGGGGTCGCAGCCGAGGCGTTGGAGAAGTGCATCGCTCTGCGTCGACTCGTCCGTCGTGGCTCGGACCCACCAGTGATCGGATTGCGACACCGGGAGGCCTGGAATGGAATGGCGCGATACGTCGATCCAGGTCGAGAACTGCTGTGCGAGTGTGGCGATGGTCGGGCACGATGGAGGGTCGGATCTTCGAGCGATCTGGGACCGTGCATGTGCCAGGCGCGCCTGCTGCGCACGGGCGAGATCTCGAGCCGACCATACGCGTCGGGCGATCTCATCGGTCATCGGCGCACCGAGGAGACCGTCGAGGCGCTCCACGGTCTCCTCGATGGCCCGATCGAGCAGCAGAAGTCGATCTGGATCGAATCTCAAAAGCCCCATTGGTCGTGGGGGAGTTCGGCGTCGATCGAATACAGGGCTGACGAACGATGGAGCCAGGCGAGTTCGATGGCATCCGACAAGATGAGGTGAATCCGTTTCAAGTCTTCTCGCACCGCGTCAGCACGAGGTCCACTCCACGTCTCGCTTCCCGCCAGGCTTCGTGCTCGTGCGACTTCGACTTCGTCGACCCCTCGCAGGGCCTGGATGAGTCGATCCATGTCTACCTGTGTGCAGATCGGGTTCGTCATCGGCGAACATCATCTGCCCACCCTTCACACACTGCGTCTGACCCTGTGGTGCGGGAGGCGAGTCACGCCTTCGATGAAGCCTTCACCCACGATTTCGAAACCGTTCTTCAGGTAGAAGTTCAAGGCCGAGTTTCGGGCATTCGCCCAGACCAGTTCGATCGAACGCTCCTGCGCTGTTCGGAATCCCGATTCGAGAAGGCGGGCGCCCAATCCCCAATTTTGGAACTGGACTCTCGTCGCCATCCCTCGCAGCTGGACAGCTCGGCGTGTGGGATCGTCGATCGATGGTCGTTCCATCCATGAACTGACAGCGATGATGGAAAGCGACCGATCGACGGCGGCAAGGTGGAACGTCGTCGAATCGTCGTCGCCCTCGAAGTCGACAGTCGCTTCTGGCATGTCGGCGCGCAGGACTTCTCTGCGAAGCGGGCGGACGTGCGCCACATCGACGAATCGAATCTCGATTTCATCTGCTGTCACCATGGAGACGCTGAGGTTAGCGAGTACCGCTGTTCGGAGCGCGCGGCGGACTCAAGCGCACGATGGTCTCGGCTAGATACTGGGCTTCGGACAGATCGTGGGTCACGAGAACAGTCGTCGTCCGCGTCGATCGCAGAATGTCCTTCAAATCTCGCATAAGTCGGTCGTGCAATTCTCGATCGAGACCGGTCAGGGGTTCGTCGAGAAGCAGCACAGTCGGTGCCGGGGCGAGCGCCCGAGCAAGGGCGACGCGCTTGGCTTCTCCTCCGGACAATGTCGAAGTGCGGCGATCTGCGAAACCGGGAAGGCCGACGAGATCGAGCATCGCACCGACGCGCATCGACCACTCGGCGAGCAGTCGGCGCTTGGCATTGCGGGACTGAAAAAGGCGTGAGAAAAGGGGCCGCTGCATCTCGAGGCCGAAAGAGATGTTCTGTGCCACCGTGAGATGCGCGAAGAGCTGATCGTCCTGGAAGACCAATCCGACACTGCGTCGATGCGCGGGCAGATTGGTGACATCTCGACCACGGATCGAAACGGAGCCCGAGGCCGGGATGATTCCTGCAATGACGCGGAGCAGGGTCGACTTCCCAGCCCCGGATGGTCCAACAATGGCAACTGTCGAGCCGGACGGCACATGGAGGGACACTTCGTCGAGAATGCGTACACCGCCGATGTCGAGTGACACCGCGTCCACGACGAGTCCCATTCTGCCTCCTCTGCTCGTTTCGATCCCTTCCATCTTCATCATCAGGTCCTCATCGTCGAATCGAAGGAGACGACGATGAGACTCGTGAGCGCGAGCAGGAGTGTCGCCGCAGCCATTGCAGTCGTGAATGCAGTGTCACCAGCTCGGCCGAGAAGTCGGTCGACCACGATTGGCAGCGTCTGCGTTCGTTGTCGGGTGAGAAAACTCGTCGCTCCGAACTCGCCGAGAGAGAGCGCCGCTGAGAGTCCGCATCCTGTGGCCAGGGCCGGTGCGAGCAGCGGGGCATCCACGGCCCACCACCTGCGGACCGGCGACGCCCCGAGAACTGCAGCGGCTTCACGCAGACCCTGAGGTATCGATTCGGCCACCGAGAGAGACGAGCGCACGACGAAGGGGAGTGCGACGACAGCATGGATGAAGGGAATCAACCACCACTGCGAACGAAAATCGAACGGTGACTGGTCATACGTGACGAGAATCCCGAAACCGACCACGACCGCCGATGTGGCCAGCGGCACGACGAGGAGTGCTCGAGTCAGGGAGCGTCTCCGGCGCGCGAGTCCGACCGCTGCAGTCAGCCCGATCGGCACGGCGATCACGGCGGCCATGAGCGCGTACAACAGCGATCGAGTGACGGCGGAGAGCATGTCGGCGCCGTCGAGAAGCGAGCTCGTCGAAGAAAAGAGGTTGCTCCATCCGCTGCTGGTCCACTGTCCTCTGCCGCGGACGGAATGCACGGTCATGGCCGCCAGAGGAACGATGATGAACACTGCAGCGGTGTACGCACTCGCCATTGCCCATGCAGGAGCACGACGGCGGTCGACGTCGACTCGTTGCATGATGACAGACCGACGTCGTGTGGCGAGGGCGAACAATACGATGATGACGAACGTCTGCGCTGTCGCAAGGACGGCGGCACCTGAGACGTCTCCGAGGATCACGGCGCGGCGATAGATCTCGACTTCGATCGTGCTCGATCCGGGTCCGCCGAGGAGACGGACGACGCCATAGGACGTGAACGACATGAGAAAAACGACTGCACCGGCGACTTTCAGTGCTGAACCGGCGAACGGAAGGACGATTCGAGCGACGAGTCGAATGGGTCCTGCGCCGAGGGTTCGTGCCGCAGCGAGGAGCTCTGGATCAACCATCGACCATTGCGGGGTGACCAGTCGAACGACGACGGCGATGTTGAAGAACACATGAGCGAGGAGGATCGATCCAAGACTCCGCTCCACTGATGTCGGCAGGAGGGCAAGAAACGCCGATCCGACGACGACGGTCGGCAAGACGAACGGAACCGTGACGATCACACGTACTGCTCTTCGGCCGCGAAAGTCGTATCGGGCGAGGATCCACGCAAGAAGTGAACCGACGCCGAGAGTGAACACCGTCGACCAGATCGCCTGCCAGAACGAGAAACGAATTGCAGCCAAGACCGGCTCTCGGGACAGAGTCGTCAACACCGAGGACGCGCGTACGGTGTCCTTCGTCAGAACGAACAACGGGAGTACCGAGGCGAGAAGGACGAGCAGCGCTGCCGGCAGCGTCCACAGGCGGTCGAGCACGGACGCGCGCAGCCTCGGCAGTCGAAACACACTGGAAGAGTTCGGTCGGGTCAAGGTCATCTCATGAGGTGTTGTCAGTCAGCCCTCGCGTCACTGCTGGACACGTCGCAACCACTCGTCGAGGATCTCGACTCTTCGACGGGCGATGTCCTCGGACGAGAGTGTCCAGGGTTCGCTGACCGGCTCTGCGTATCGAACGAATGAATCGGGCAGCGAAGCATCTCGGTTCACGGGATAGACGAAGAGATTTTCGGGGAGGAGCTCTTGGAATCCGCGACCGACGAGAAAATCCACGAGTGCGCGAGCAGCGTCGACGTTGTCGGACCCGCGCAGAACTCCAGCGAATTCGATCTGCTGGAAACACGTGTCTTCGACGACCCCAGTCGGAGCTGGAGCATCGGCATCGAGCGGGGGATCGGACAAGATCACCTCCGCCGGTGGGCTGGTGCTGTAGCTCACCACCAATGGACGTTCGCCCCCGTGTCGGGTGAATTGTGTGTAGTAGGCGTCGGTCCAGTCACTGGCAATCGCGACGTCGTTGTCGATGAGTTGCTGCCAGTACTGGGACCACGTCTCGGGAAACGCACTCACCGTCGCCAAAACGAAGGCAAACCCGGGTGAAGAGGCCGTTGCATCCGGAACGACCAACATGCCTCGGTATTCGGGCTTGATGAGGTCATCCAGGTTCATCGGAGGTTCGAGCCCCAATGTGTCGAAGGCAGCCACGTCGTAGTTCACGCAGACGAACCCGAAGTCGACGGGTGTGACCATTCCCAGTCCGGACTCGAGCAACGACTGGTCGATGGGGGCGACGAGCGACACATAGGGATCGAACGCGTCCGTCTCGACGAGTCGTGTGACGAGGGCATTGTCGACGCCCCAGAGCACGTCACCCTCAGGATTTCCGGAGGTGAGTGCAACTTTCGCGGTCAATTCACCTGAGTCACCGCCAAGTGCGATGTCGACTGCGATTCCTGTTTCGGCGGTGAATTCGGCGAATGCATCTTCGGGGACGGTGAAGGAGTCGTAGGCGAGCAGCGTCACAGTCTCTCGAGGACTCGTCTCCGAAGAGCATGATCCCAGGAGTCCGACACAGAAGAAGGCGAAGCTCGTGACGATCGAGGTTCCGAGCTTGTTCATGAAATGGTCCTAGTAGTCGAACTTCGATCGGACAGATGACCGGGTGAGACGACGGCGACGATTCCTGTGTCGCAGTGAATCGAGCACGGTGAGCGAGACACGCGATTGCTGACGCCGCGAGCTCGGTCACCCGTGAGAACGTCCTCGTGCAGGTCCCACTTCAGCCCTCGTGTGGTGACGACCGCATCGCTCGCGCCCAGTGTCATCAGGCTGATCGTCGTGTCGACGTCGTGATCGACGATGAGACTTCTGCCGGCTCGCAGCACGTCGATACGGTCGGCTGAGATCCAGGCCCGAACGCTGTCGAATACCTCGAGCCTGGTATGGGCGAGTGCTGCCATGACTCCGAGAACATGATCGATTCGATCGCCTCCGCCCCAGACGAGAGTGAGATGTCGGAATCCCGATCGCGACGCGTATTCGAGGGCCAACTCCGTATCGGTGAAATCCTTGTCTGTCGGGTGTTCGATGATCGCGCACGCACCATCTCTCGCTCGCACGAGATTCGAATGGTCGACGGAATCCATGTCGCCGATGACGACGTCTGGGGAAAGACCGAGGCGAATTGCATGATCGAGACCGGAGTCAGCGCAGATCACGCGATATCGAGCAGGGAGTTCTCCAAGAACGCGACGATCCGGTGGATGGCCGCCGATGACGACGACGGCGTCATCGGTGATCTCGCTCTCGGAATCGGCGCAACCGTTCACGGTCGATCGACGTTCGTCCGACTGCTCGCTCATTCGTCCCTCCCTCCGCTGGCATTACCCAGATCAGGTTCTCGGGTCGGCATCGGCAGACACCCTCTCAGCCCACTCAACCGTGAGCTCCCCGTCGCTTTTCACTCTACGTGTCAGGATGTGACTCGCGTTCGAAGAAGTCGTGAAAAGGAGAACTGCTGTGGCCGAGATCGATTCTCGTTCAACTGATCCCGGAATCGGGGTTCAACTCGAGGGGCGGGTTGCGCTGGTCTCAGGAGGCGGTCGCGGAATCGGTCGAGCGATCAGCGAATTGTTCGCTGCGAATGGAGCCGCCGTCGCAGTGAACTACCGACGTGACCGAGAGGCTGCGGAGGAAACGGTGGCTGCGATCGTCGCTGGCGGTGGCGCGGCGCAGGCTTACGAGGCGACAGTGGACGATCCTCAGTCCGTCTCTCGAATGGTGTCCGACGTCGAGCGCGATTTCGGATTCGTGGACATCCTCGTGTGCAATGCCGGAGTTGCGTCCAGGGGTCAGGCGGTGGCAGATACCGACCCCGAGGAAGTCGTGAGACTGATCACGACCCACGCCATTGGTCCTCATCACCTCGCTCGTTGTGTGCTGCCGTCGATGCGCAGCCGATCCCGCGGTGACATCGTGATGATTTCGTCCGTAGCAACATCGCATATGAGCGCGAATGGGGCGCCGTACAACATGGGCAAAGCTGCGATGGAGGCTCTTGCACTGACGTTGGCCAAGGAGGAGCGACCGAACGGTGTCCACGTGAACATCGTCGCTCCGGGTCTCGTCGAGACCGACATGGGGGTTCGGCTCGCCCGTGCGATGACAGGTCGCAAGGAGATGGGTGATCTTCGAAGTCTGGATGCAACGTCTCCCTTCGGCCGTGTCTGCCAACCGATCGACGTCGCCAATGTCGTTCTCTGGCTGGTCGGTGAGGGTGCGGGGTACGTGACTGGACAGCGAATCGAGGTGGACGGCGGCGGAAGCCGCTGAATGCGGATGCCAGATCGCGCCCATGGCGGATTTCGCATGGCACGACAGACCTAGGCGTTCGACGTGCAGGTATCTTGACTGATGTGAGTCCACTTGCACCTGAGAACACTTCGACCGCGAACCCGACGATCATCACGATCTCCGATGCGGCCCTCGAGGAATTGTTGAAGTTGCGGGACGCCGAAGACGATGCTGCATCTCTCGGTCTTCGCCTCGAGATCGTGAGCGGACCCGGTGAGGATTTCCGCTATGACTTGTCTCTGGACGAATTCCGAAAAGCAGCCTTCACCGACGAGGTGCGAACTCATTCGGGCCTCAAGGTGATCATTCCAGCCAAGGACTTGGAACTTCTCGAGGGAGCAGTTCTCGATTACTCATCGAATGCTGGGCTGGTGATCCGAAATCCGAACAAGCCGCTCGCACCCGTGGTGGAGGGATTGATCAAGGGAGACGAACTGTCGGCAGAAGTCGAGGCAGTGATCGCTGTCGACGTCAATCCTGCGCTCGCAGCCCATGGTGGTTTCGTGACCTATGTGGGTCACGATGAAGACGGCACTGCCTACTTGACGATGGGCGGGGGTTGTCATGGGTGTTCGATGAGTCGTTTGACGATGCTCGAAGGGGTTCAGACGACGCTCGTCGAAAAGGTTTCCGGTATCCAGCGCGTGCGCGACCTCACCGACCATACGACCGGAGAGAGCCCCTTCTATCAGTGACATCGTGAGTCGCTGAACGCTGTGTGCGTCAGGACTGCGGTCCGCGAATGAGCCGCCCCGGGAGCTCCCCGGTGAACTCGTCGTCGTGAACGGTCTGGACTCCCGCGACGAACGTCGCCGAGTAACCACGAGCCTTCTGGACGAGCCTGCGTCCGTTGGCCGGAAGATCGTGGACCATCCGAGGAGCCTCGAAGCCGAGTCCATCGAAGTCGATGATGTTCACATCTGCGCGCATTCCGGGAGCGATCAAGCCTCGATCGTGCAATCCGTAGAACTCGGCGGTCTGACGAGTTTGACGATGGACGATGAATTCGAGATCGAATCGAGGCCCTCGTTCACGGTCGCGGACCCAATGGGTGAGCATGAATGTC
The DNA here is from genome assembly GCA_039800025.1 of Actinomycetota bacterium. Lineage (GTDB taxonomy): Bacteria > Actinomycetota > Acidimicrobiia > Acidimicrobiales > Ilumatobacteraceae > Casp-actino8. Next base: position 10,685 of record JBDLRO010000116.1, read on the forward strand.
GGCATTCCTCCATCGCAGATCGCTCCGCAATGCGCTCCGGCATCCGACAATCCCAGTCGTGTGTGCGGATGGCGGTGGGCTTCATAGGTCATCGAGAGATCGCCGTACGAGTAATTGAAGAAAGGCGCGTAGATCAGTCCCTGGCCACCATCCTTGACGAGTTGGTCCAGGATCAACTCGACGACTGGGGTTCCGATGCGACGGGAGATCGATGCGATTGATTCCTCCCGGCGGGGCTCGTAGTCGATCGACGATCCGTCGACGAGCCACATGCCGTCGGCCTTGTCGAGAACGATTCGCTGGAACAATCCGCCATCGTCGGGAATGTCTTCGATGATGCGTCGCCGACGATCGGGGTCAGCCAGAGCCGAAAGCTGTTCGGCGAATGGGAGATTCGCGATCTCCAGATAGGCGGGGTGGAACAGGAGAGGATGAACACTGCCCTGGAGTCCGTAGAGAATGCCGATTGATCGACCTGCAACCTGCGAAAAGATGGGAAGCCCTTCGGCTTGAGCCTCGGCGATCAAGGCGAGAACAGTTCGCCACAGATCTGGAGCTTGATCGGTCTGGTTGAGATTCACGCTCACGGGACGTCCGGAGCGACGGGCCAATTCGCGCATCCACGGCCATTCGTCGACGGGCACTCGGATGTGTTCGGGGGAGAACTGGAAGTTTCCGTGACCGACGCGTCTGAGAGAGTCCGCGATCGCATACAACTCGCGCTCGTCGGCTGTCGTTCCGGGGACGAGCTCACCACTCTTCGATCGATGCAGGGGAGTCCGACTGGTCGAGAATCCGAGGGCACCACACGTCAATGCTTCTGCGACGAGATCGGCCATCTTGCGACAGTCATCGTCCGTTGCTGGCTCGTTGTCGGCGCCTCGCTGCCCCATGACGTACCCGCGAAGAGGGCCGTGCGCGATCTGGGTGCCGATGTCGAAGACGTAACGTCGGCTGCCGACGGCGTCGAGATACTCGGGAAAGGTCTCCCACTGCCAATCGATTCCGTCGGTCATCGCCGAACCGGGGATGTCCTCGACGCCTTCCATGAGTTCGATCAGCCACTCGTGGCGATCGGGATGAGCGGGAGCGAATCCGACTCCGCAATTTCCCATCACAGCCGTCGTGACTCCGTGCCACGAGCTCGGAGTGAGGTAGGCGTCCCAGGAGACTTGCGCGTCGTAATGAGTGTGGATGTCGACGAAGCCGGGCGTGACGAGGCGACCCTCGGCATCGACAACCCGATCGGCATGGGTCGACGCGGTTCCCGATGGGACGACTTCGGTGATGCGGCCGTCGTCCACCACGATGTCCGCAGAGCGTGCGGGCGCGCCCGACCCGTCCACCAGGTGAGCATGTCGAACGACGAGATCGGTCACGGCGTCAGATTACTGACTGCGTGTTCCGGCTCAGGACCCGAGGGCTTCGATCACGGCTCGGTGCAGAGATCCGTTCGAGGAAATGGCCGAATCCCGAGTGAAGTCGCGATGTCCGAGTCGATCGGTGTGCCGACCGCCCGCCTCCTCGACGACGATCTGAACGGCTGCATTGTCGTAGGGGGCGAGGCCGACGGCATCGATCGCAATGTCGATCGCTCCTTCTGCGACGAGCATGTGCTGCCAGAAGTCTCCGAATCCGCGTGTTCGGTAGCACCTTTGTTGAAGCGCCACGAGATTCGGGGTCAGGCCGAGATCGTCCCAACCCTTGTTGAAGGTGACACTGATCTGGGCTTCGCTGATTTCTGCAGTGTCGGAGACTCGAATGGGCCGACCATTCACGAATGCACCGTGAGATCGACGCGCCCACCAACGACGATCGAGCGCGGGCGCGGAGACCATGCCGAGAATCGGACCTTGTGTTCGGTCGACGAGTGCAATCAGCGTCGCCCACACGGGAACGCCGCGAGTGAAGTTCGAAGTTCCATCGATCGGGTCGATGATCCAGGTCAGGTTCGAATCCGATGAGCCGGCTTCGCCGAACTCTTCGCCGTAGAAGCCGTGCTGAGGTCGTTCACGCACGATCTCTGCAGCGAGGACGTTCTCCGTCTCCTGATCGGCTTGAGTGACTTCAGTGAGGTCGACTTTCCGAGACGATGTGAAGTTGCGTCGCTCGAAGTAGGTGAGCGTGATTTCGTCGGCGATGTCAGCCAGTCGAATCGCAAGATCGAGGTCGGCGCTCGTCGCCGTCATGGTCGTGGTCCCGTTTCCGATCGAGGAGCGATCAAACGCTGTCCCACGTGCGCACGATCCCGTCTGCATCGAGTCCGATCTGAGCCAGTACCCGGTCGGGCTTCGCGTGGGGAATGAACTTTGTCGGTACGCCGAGAATGTCCACTCGACATGTCGGGTCTATGGCGTGGATCGCCGTCGCCATGGTCGACCCGACACCGCCATCGCCGATTCCATCTTCGATCGCGATCACTCGTTCGTGCCGAGATGCTTCGCGAATCATGTCGACATCGAGCGGCGTACAAGCGCGGACATCCCAGATCGATGCCTCGATTCCTCGCTCGGCGAGCCGATCAGCTGCCGTCAACGACGCTGCAACCATCTTTCCGACAGCGAGAATTGCCAGTCGACCGTCTCCCTGTCGCAAACGTCGAGCCGTGAGTCCGGAGCCGACGTCGTCCGCATCCACCTGCCGCGCCGCTCCCTTCGGGTACCGGATTGCAATCGGGCCATCTTCGACGAGCGACACTGCGTCACCGAGCATCTGCTGAAGTTCTTGGGCGCTCGAAGGAGCCAAGACCCTCATGCCGGGAACCTTGCACAGCAGAGCCATGTCGTAGATGCCATGGTGGCTCGGGCCGTCGTCGCCGGTGATCCCAGCTCGATCCAGGCAGAAGATCACGGGGAGACGATGGAGAGCTACGTCGTAGACGACCTGGTCCCAGGCTCGAGACATGAACGTCGAGTAGAGAGCAACGATCGGACGGAGACCGCCCATTGCCATACCGGCTGCACCGGTGACGGCGTGCTGTTCCGCGATGCCCACGTCGAAGAATCGATCAGGGAATCGTTCCTGGAATGGCAATAGTCCCGTTGGGCCCGGCATTGCCGCCGTGATCGCCACGATCCGTTCGTCTGCTTCGGCAAGTTTGACGACCATGTCGGCGAAGGCTTGCGTGTAGCCGGTGGGAACCGCCTTTGGCGGACCGACGGCTGGATCGAAAACCGGTGCATCGTGGAGATGCTTCTCGTCATCGTCTTCCGCGGGCGGATACCCCTTGCCCTTCTGGGTGAGGACATGAACCACGATCGGTCCTTCGGACGAGAGTTCTTCGGCGTTGCGAAGGGCCGTTTCCAATTCGTGGATGTCGTGTCCGTCGACGGGGCCGACGTAGCGAACCCCGAGAGCTTCGAAGAAAGACGGTGGTTGCAGGAATTCACGCACAGCGGCTTTCAACGCCTCGACGCCCTTTTCTGCCTGTTGCCCAACGACAGGAAGGTTCTGCAACCAAGCCTCGATTCTGCGTTGGCGCTGCACGTAGAGAGGATTCATTCGAATTCGAGTGAGTCCGTGGGACAGCTTCTCGGTGATTCGATCGGGGAGAGGTGTTCGCTGTTCGAGAACGACAGCGGACGATTGAGTGAGATTGGAGATCGTCGGCGCGTAACTACGACCGTTGTCATTGAGCACGATGATGACCCGTTGTTTGCTGTGACCGAGGTTGTTCAAAGCCTCATAGGCCATTCCGCCGGTCATGGAGCCGTCTCCGATCACAGCCACGATATGTCGGTGATCATTGGATCCCCGATCACGCGCGACGGCAAGACCATACGCGTACGACAGGACAGTCGACGCGTGGCTGTTCTCGATGAAGTCGTGGGCACTCTCCTCGCGGCTCGGATAACCGGACAGTCCATCAGCCTGCCGAAGACGTTGAAAGCCCGAGGAACGACCAGTGACGATCTTGTGGACGTACGCCTGGTGTCCCGTGTCCCACAAGATGGCATCCGTCGGCGATTCGAAGACCCGATGGAGGGCGAGCGTCAATTCGACAGCGCCGAGATTCGACCCGAGATGACCGCTGTTGGATGCCACGGCTTGCACGATGAAGTCGCGAATCTCCCCGGCGAGATCGTCCAACTCCCGATAGGACAGACCGCGAATGTCTTCGGGGGTTCGGATGGCATCGAGATCCATGGTTCCCATCACGCTACAGCCGGCCCTGGCGGAGGCTGATGCCGACCCACCGGGGAACTTCACGTGTCGCTCGACACGACCCCTTCGTGTCGACGTCGGAATTTCCGGTCGAGGCGCTTCTGGTTCTGTCGATGGAGCTCCCAACCGAGGTAAGCCCCGATGGCGAGCGCCAGCTGCCCTCCGAGGCCGTCGATCCAGTAGTGGTTTCCCGTGACCACGATGCAGAAGAGGGTCATCGCCGGATAGAGGAGAGCAGCGGCTTTCGTCCATCGGCGTTTCAGAAGGGGCCATACTGCGAATGCGCACCAGCTGCTCCAACCGATGTGCATACTCGGCATTGCGGCGTATTGGTTCGAGATCGATTTCATCGCCTTGGAGTCGAACGTCCACAGGGCCGCTCCGTACTCGGGCAATGTGTCCACGAATCCGAACGATTTGTCGTCCTCGGTGCCGCGAATTCCATCGGGTCCCGCATTGCGCAAATCACTTTGGATGCACAGCCCGCCGTAACTGTCCCGCTCCTGGGAAGGGCATGGCGCGTCGAGGAGGCGCGGCGGCATCACTGGGAACAGCGAGAAGCCGACGATCCCGAGGGCTGTCGTGATCGCGAGAGTGTTGCGCCACTGGGGGAAGACGTTCTTGCGTTTGTGGAACAGGATCCAAAAGACCGACAGCGTCACGACGAAGTGGGCCGTGCCGTAGAACGTGTTCCAGAACTGGATGAAGCCGCGATAGGGCAAGAACCAGTCCTGGACGGACTCCTCATGGAACAGGCCTATGGCACGCTCGATGCGGATGAGGAGCTCTGCGTTGTGGAACGCCTGCTCGGGGACACCGTCGGCCGCGAGTTGCGCAGAGCCGAACCTGTTTCGGCTCCACGAGTACACCGCGTAGAACATGCCCATGATCAAGGCTTCTTTCCACCAGTGGGTGCGATGTACTCGGTGGATGGAACCAGACGGACTGCCGGAGGGCGTTTCAGAAGGACTGACAGGCACGCGTGATGGATCTGCGGTCACGACATCGTCAGCCCCGCTTGCCACCCCACTGTCCACCACGACAATCTACGTTCCGAATGCTGTGACCCGATACTCATCGCGGTGTCCCGCACGACTCGGCAAGCGTCCTGATGGGCCTCTGTAGGATTGGAGCGTGATCGACCGCGACATCCTGGAATGTGTTCTGTCCGCAGCGCTCAAGACCGGAGCCGATTTCGCGGAGGTCTTCGCCTCCGATTGGCGAGGCACGGGGGTGGCGCTCGACGACGGACGAATCGAGCAGATGTCGACGTCGCGCAGCCGCGGGGCGGGAATTCGCGTGATCAAAGGCGAGACCACGGGCTTTGCTCATACTGCTGATCTGTCCGAAGCAGGACTTCTCGCCGCGGCACGAGCGGCAGCCGAGGCTGCGAGCCAGGGAACTGGCGGAGTGCGTGTCGTTGCTCTCGAGTCCCAGCCGCGTCGAGTGGTGAGTCCTATCGAGATCGACCCGTCATCCATTGCGAAGACCGCCAAGGTCGACTTGTTGCGCCGCGTGGACGATGCCGCGAGGTCCGCGGGAGCTGCGATCGCGCAGGTCTCTGCCGGCTATTCCGACGGCCGTTCGAAGATTCTCGTTGCGAACAGCGACGGCCTCATGGCCGAGGACGAACGTGTTCGTTCCCTGCTGAGGGTCAGCGCGGTAGCCAATGGAGACACGGGAATGCAGACCGGATTCGATTCTCTCGGTCACACCATGGGTTTCGAGTTGTTCGACAAAGTGAGCGTCGAGGACGTGGCGCGCACCGCTGCTCAACGCGCACTCACGAAACTGAAGGCACGTCCAGCGCCATCGGGAACCATGCCCGTCGTGATCAAGGCCGGTAGTGGTGGAGTGTTGTTCCACGAAGCGTGCGGACACGGCCTGGAAGCAGACCTCGTTGCCAAAGGTGCGAGCGTGTATCAAGGCAAGGTCGGTGAACAGGTTGCCTCTCCACTCGTCACCCTCGTCGACGATGGAACGATGACGCACGAGTGGGGCGCGATCGCAATCGACGACGAAGGACACCCGTCCCAGTACAACGTTCTGATCGAGAACGGAGTGCTGACCGACTACATGTGGGACTACCTCCGTTCGCGCAAGGAAGGTCGCCGACCGAGCGGGAATGGACGTCGTCAGTCGTACCAACACCTGCCAATGGTGCGGATGACGAACACGTACGTGCTGAACGGAACCGAAGATCCCGAGGACATCATCCGCGACACGCAGTCGGGTGTCTACGTGGCACATCTCGGGGGCGGGAGCGTGAACACGGCGACAGGGGACTTCGTCTTCGGAATGACCGAGGCGTATCTCATCGAGAACGGCGAGATCACCGAGCCATTGCGCGAAGGAAACCTCATCGGCAACGGACCGCAGGTCCTGCGCGACATCGATCGTCTGGGCAACGACTTCGCCATGGGCAATCCGGGAACCTGTGGGAAGGACGGTCAAGGAGTGCCCGTTGGCGACGGCCAACCGACTCTTCGTGTCAAGGCTCTGACTGTCGGCGGCACCGCTTCATGACCCCTGGTGATCGCAGCCACGAACTTCTCGAGATCGCTGAGAGAGTCGTGGCCATGGCCCGGCCGGGTGAGCAGGTCGAGGCTTACGTCGGTCGTGACCTGTCGACTGATGTGAGGATTTATGGGGGCGAGGTCGAACACTTCGTCTCCGCTCAGAGCGAGGGAATCGGCATCCGAGTGATCCGTGACGGGCGAACGGGCACGTCCTCGTGCGGATCTCTCGACCCGCGCGAGATCGCGGAGGTTCTGGAAGAAGCTCGAGACAACCTCGTCTACGGCGAACCCGATGAATGGGCGGGTCTTGCCGTTCCCGATGGAGT
>JBDLRO010000117.1:0-7150 GCA_039800025.1 Actinomycetota bacterium
TCTCGGTCTCGTGGTCGATCTCGAGTCGACGGGGTGCATCGGCGAAGACCTTGCGAGCCGATGCCGAGGCGTATGTGGCGCCGACTTTGGCGCCCATCTTCAGCAGTTCGGTGTTGCGCGCCGCCATGGAGCCGCGCCGAATCGCGGATGACAGCGTGGATGTCGCGGATCGCGAACGCAGAGCGAGAACCGCGCCGAAGGCAGCGAGCGCCAGGACGAATCGCCGGAGTCGGCGTCGTTTCACGATCTGACGAGCGACCGCGCGCGCACCGAATGCGCAGACTCGATGATCAAGTCGGCCATGTGATCGGCGGCAGCCACGATCGCATCGTGTTCGGCGTCGATGCGGCGGGCTTCGGCATTCGGAATCGCGGTGTACAACTGCAGCTGTCGACTCACGGGCACGATCGGATCACGCAACGTGATGATGTGAGCCGTCGGCACGTCGATCTCGGACACCCAGCCCTGGGCCGAGAACGAGCCAATGGCATGTCCGGCTTCGAGAACCATTCGCCAGTCGTGAAGTTCCACCTGGCTGAGTGCCCACGGTCCCCATTTGTCCGCTTTGCGACGCAGGTACGAACGAGAACTGATCCAATCGCGTGCGTTCTCGGGCGTGAGGCGCGCGGTTGCGGCAAGGCCGGTGAGACCCGCGAAGCTGACGCGCTCGATCCTGCTGTGGGCGAAACTTCCGGCGGTTGCGCACAGAACGAGGCCATTGACGATCGGCCGATGTCTTCGCCACATGAGCATGGCGATCGGGCCGCCCATCGAGTAGCCCACGGGGATGACGTCGTCGATGCCGAGTTCGGACATGAGACACGCAGCGTCGTCCGCGCAATCGGCGAGTCGGAATGGCCGCCGGGCGCGAATGCCACGACCATGACCGCGATGGTCCGGGGCGATCACACGGAAGTGCTTGCTCAGGCGTTCGTAGACGGCGAACCAGTTGAGGTCCGCGGTGGCCGTCCAACCGTGCAGGAGCAGCAGTGTCGGAGCACCGCTCGGTCCGGGCACGTCGCGATAGAAGGTGCGACCGCGTCCGGGAAGTTCGATTTCGAATCCGTCAGGAAGAGTGGGGGAATACAGAGATGTGGTCATCGATGATGGTGGGGAATTGTTCGTGGGGATCGTTGGTGAGAGAAATCGTTCACGGCTCGTTCAGGGAAGTTCGACCGAGATGATGACGACGCTCAGGGTGTGGCCGTTCGGCGTGGTGTACTGGCACGTCTCGTTGGTGCGCTTGCCGACGATCGCCTGCCCGAGAGCCGATTCGGGTGTCATGGTGGCTGCCCCCTCGTACTGCTCTTCGTGAGAACCGAGGTAGTAGGTCTCGGGTTCGTCGCCGTCGATCGACAGGGTCACGATCTTGCCGGGTCCGACCAGGTCCCCGTCGTCGGCTTCGACGAGCGAGTAGTTGTCGAGGATCGATTCGAGATGGCGGATCCGCCCTTCCATGTGCCCTTGTTCGTCCTTGGCAGCGTGGTAATCGCCGTTCTCCGAGAGGTCTCCGAGTTCACGGGCCCGTTCGATCTTCTCGGCAACTTCGATGCGACCGCGCGTGGTGAGGTCGTGATGCTCGGCTTGCAGGCGCTCGAGCGCTGCTTGCGTGAGATGGTGGACCTTGGCCATGTCATCAGGGTAACGGTCATCAGGGTGACGGAGTCGGTTTCGCTTCTGTTTCCGAATGCCCCGGTCAGAGCTCACACTTCTACGATGTGATGCATATGAATTCTCCAGCAGCCTCCGGATCGACCCATCGCATTGCCGTCATCGGCGGGGACGGAATCGGCCCGGAGGTGACATCTGTTGCTCTCGACGTGATCCGTGCGGCCGGCGTGGCGATCGACACCACGGATTTCGATCTCGGCGGGTCGAGGTACCTGCGCGACGGCGAGATCCTGTCCGATGCGACCCTCGACCAGTTGCGGGCCTTCGATGCGATCCTGCTCGGAGCGGTGGGAACCCCCGATGTCCCACCTGGAGTGATCGAGCGCGGACTGCTGTTGAAGATGCGCTTCGAACTCGACCTCTATGTCAATCAGCGGCCGTTCGTGGGAACGGCCCCTGGGCACACCGTTCCTCACGATTTCATCGTCATCCGTGAGAACACCGAAGGTCCCTATGTCGGCGAAGGCGGAGTGCTGCGGCGGGGGACTCCTCACGAAGTCGCGACTCAGGGAAGTGTGAACACGCGGATGGGAGTCGAGCGCTGCATCCGTTACGCGTTCGAACTCGCATCGTCACGTCAGCGCAAGCACGTCACGCTCGTGCACAAGACGAATGTGCTCACGTTCGCCGGCAATCTCTGGGAGCGGACGTTCGATGAAGTGGCCGCCGAGTACCCCCACGTCGGGACTGCCTACAACCACGTGGATGCGGCATGCATCTATTTCGTTCAGGATCCCCACCGCTACGACGTGATCGTCACCGACAATCTCTTCGGCGACATTCTCACCGACCTCGGGGGTGCTGTCTCCGGAGGCATCGGCCTCGCATCGTCGGCCAACCTCAATCCGGCTCGAACCGGGCCGAGCATGTTCGAACCCGTGCACGGCTCCGCCCCGGACATCGTCGGCACCGGCAAGGCCAACCCGACTGCGGCGATCCTGTCGGCGGCGTTGATGCTCGATTTCCTCGGTGAATCCTCTGCGGCGGACCGCATCCGGGCTGCGTGCCAGGAACCTTCCGAAGGCACGACTCAGCAGATCGGCGCAGCAATCGCCGGCCGTCTCGCGGGCTGACGCATCCTTGGACGGCAATTGGCCAGTACTCCTCACCGGACCGGCAAGTATTCTCGTCTCGACCTCATCTGAACGGAGATTCCGATGCCCACCCTGATCCCCACACCGAAAATCTGGATGAACGGCGAGCTGGTCGATTGGGACAAGGCTCAGGTGCACGTCCTCACGCACACGCTCCATTACGGAACAGGTGTCTTCGAGGGAATCCGCGCCTATGAGACAGCCAAGGGAACGGCGGTCTTCCGCCTGACCGAGCACATCGAGCGTCTCTTCCGCAGCGCCCACATTCTCGGTATGGAGATTCCGTACACGGTGGCCGAACTCGTTCAGGCCACCAAGGACACCGTTGCATCGACGGGTCTTGCATCGTGCTACGTCCGTCCGCTCGCGTACTACGGCTACGGAGAGATGGGATTGAACACCCTGCCGTGTTCGGTCGACGTCGCCATCGCATGCTGGCCGTGGGGCGCCTATCTCGGCGACGACGCTCTGACCAAGGGTGTGCGCATGAAGATCTCGTCGTGGACGCGTCACGACCACAACACCATGCCGCCAGCTGCCAAGACCGTCGGCAACTATGTGAACTCGTCGCTGGCCAAGGTGGAAGCTCTGCGTGCCGGCTACGACGAGGCGATCATGCTCGCCCCGAATGGGCTCGTTGCCGAGTGCACCGGAGAGAACATCTTCTGCTCGCGCAATGGAGTCATCATGACTCCGCCGCTGTCGGCGGGAGCTCTCGAAGGCATCACCCAGAACTCGGTGATGGCGATCGGCGAGGATCTCGGAATCGACATTCGCGTCGACAACATTGCCCGAAGCGATCTGTACATCGCAGATGAGATCTTCGTGTGCGGCACTGCGGCTGAAGTGAGCGCAGTCAATTCCGTCGATGATCGAAAGGTTCCCGCCCCAGGACCGGCGACGACGGCCATCGGCCAGATGTACGCCCGAGTGGTCCGCGGTCAGGAACCCAAGTACGAACACTGGTGCGAACTCGTCAAGTGACCTCGTCTAGTGTTCAGCGCATCGCTCGCCGCGCTCACCCACACCGGGAATTCACAAGGGGAAGGCGCGGCGGGCGCACCGCTCACCAGGAACGATTGTCAGGGCTCCCGGGAGTCTGAGACTCGTAAGGATCTCGATCCTCAGGGCTGATTCGATCGTCCCGACACAGAAGCTCTGCGTCGGGCTGCGAGACCGCCCAGACATTCGAACGCCAGCCGGTGCGCAACGTTCACCGTGAGTTCGCTGACGTCGTAGGCAGGAGCGACTTCGACGATGTCGATGCCGACCACGTTGTGCTCGAGACACAGCGTGCGGACCATCCTCAAGAGATCCGAGCTGAGGACGCCTCCCGGTTCGGGGGTGCCAGTTCCCGGTGCCATCGACGGGTCGAGGACGTCGACGTCGATCGAGATGTAGAGACAGTCGGCGGCACCGAGGGCTTCATCGACTGCATCGCGCATCACGGCTTGGAACCCGCGTTGCCAGATCTCGTCCATGGTGTGCCAGCGCATGCCGTGATCGCGCATCCACGCGAACACCTCTGCAGGAGGCCAATAGCCGCGGAGGCCGACTTGGACGAAGTGAGTCCCGGGGATGGCTCCTGACTCGATCAAACGCCGCATGGGTGTTCCGTGGCTGGCGAGGTTGCCGTCGCAGTTGTCGGCGGTGTCGGCGTGGGCGTCGAAATGCACCATGCCGACCTTGCCGAATCCTTTTGCCTCGGCAACAGCGGTGGCCGCTGGCCAGGTGATCGAGTGGTCCCCGCCGAGAACGATCGGCACGATGCCCCGTGACGCAACCTCGGACACACGGGCCTTGATGTTCTCCATGCTCAGAGTCGTCTGGCCATGAGGGCAATAGGCGTCTCCGAAATCGACGACTTCGAGCCACTCGAAGATTTCGATGTCGAGATCCATGTGATAGGTGCCGGCTTCGTAGGCCTGTGTTCGGATCGCACGCGGACCGAATCGAGCACCGGGTCGGTTCGTCGTCGAGTTGTCGTATGGTGCTCCCACGATTGCGACATGGGGCTGCCATTCGTCGAGCAGGTCGGCATCGGGCAGGAATGGCCGCTGGCCGAATGTCGGCAGGCCGCCGAAGACGTATCCCAGTTCGAGCTGTTCGCGCATCCCGGGGGAGAGGTCGCGCCGCGGTTCGGCCATGCGCGTCACGTTACCCGTGCGCGATTCATTGACTGACTCTTGACATCGTTGACTGACTCATGACGGACCTGTGAAACGTGCAGCGATCGAGACGTGCCGAGATCGAGATGTTCCGGGATATGAGAAGGCCCCGAGTGGTGCAGCCTGAGGACTGGCGCTCCACCCGGGGCTCCTCGACGAGAGCATCCACCACTTGGTGAGAGCAGATTGTTACTCTGCCCATGCTCACCTCGCTCGCCCACCGGAGTTGCCCCCGGTGGGCGGGCTCGTGTGTACGGCCCGTGTCGTGATGGCTGCCCTCACGATCGAGCGGGTCTCCCCGCCCACCTGAGCCGGTTCCCCGACTCAGCACGGTCCTATGAATTTTCTCGTTCAACGAAACCGTATCCGGGTCTTCCCACCTTCGCCGAACTGAGTTTCCCCGACTCGGCAACGATGCTCTCAAACCCGTCGGGTTCCGTTGTGGGAGCACACTCGCGCTCTCGTCGACCAGTGGTCAAACTGTGTACGTCGACCCACAGGGTTATCCACGAGATTTCTGGTCTGTTCACAGTCCTTGGTGCTTTGTCCCCTGGTCGTCCACAGGTTCACCCACAGCGCTGTGCGATGCCCTCGGACTCGGTTTCCCCGTTCACCCCCAGTCCGAACACGTTGACACTGGGGCGAGTTTCCGGTTGACTACTGGCGATGAGCAGTACCCGTTTCGACACCAGTGCAGCCCGTGTGCCTGGTTCGTTCGCGACCATCATCATTATTCGCTAGCGCACGGGGGTTCATCTCGTGCGCTCGAGCCGCCCTCAGGGCGGCTTTTGTGTTTCCGGGAAGATCGACCGCACAGCAACCGAAGAACCGAAATCCTGAATCCGAGTCGACGAAACTCAGCCAGCTGAGTTCCAGTACATGAACGAAACGAGAGAACGATGAGCACGATGATCGAAGTCTTCGACACGACACTTCGTGACGGCCTTCAAGTGGAAGGCGTGTCGGCGAGCGTCGAGGACAAACTGCGCATTGCCGAACAACTCGACTTCCTCGGCGTGCACTACATCGAAGGCGGTTGGCCCGGAGCGAACCCCAAGGACATCGAGTTCTTCGCTCGCGCTGCGAGTGAATTGAAGCTGTCGACGAGCACTCTCGTGGCTTTCGGTTCGACTCGACGACCGAAGGGCAAGGTCGACGACGATGCGACTCTGCGCCACCTGATCGAAGCCGGCACGAGTGCGGTCTGCATCGTTGCGAAGAGCTGGGACTACCACGTCCTCAATGCTCTGCAGACGACTCTCGACGAAGGCGTCGCGATGATTTCCGATTCGGTGCAGTACCTCGTCGGCAACGGGCGCAAGGTGCTCGTCGACATGGAGCATTTCTTCGACGGCTTCAAGCGCAACGAGGAATTCGCGCTTCGGGCACTCGAAGCGGCGATCGTGAACGGTGCGAGCCACCTCGTGCTGTGCGACACCAACGGGGGCAGCCTGCCTCACGAAGTCGAAGCGATCGTCTCCAAGGTGAAGAGCCACATCGGCAACGACGCGATCATCGGCATCCATTGTCACGATGACACCGGCTGTGCCGTGGCCAACTCGATGGCCGCCGTCATGGCAGGCGCTCGTCACGTGCAGGGAACGCTGAACGGTCTCGGTGAGCGCACGGGCAACACCAACCTGACGACGGTGATCCCGAACTTGCAGTTGAAACTGGGTCACGAATGCCTTCCCGAAGGCCGCCTCGAGCGCTTGACCGCTGTGAGCCACCACGTGGCCGAAGTGCTCAACCGTCCGATGAACCCGCAGGCTCCCTATGTCGGATCGGGTGCGTTCGCTCACAAGGCGGGTCTGCATGTCAGCGCCATCGCTCGGGCACGTGATGCCTACGAGCACGTCGAACCCGAACTCGTCGGCAATGGAACTCGATTCGTTGTCAGTGAAATGGCCGGCCGCGCCACGATCACGATCAAGGCAGAAGAGCTCGGTCTCGAGATGGACGGTCCAGCGGTCAATCAGGTGATCGACGATCTGAAGCGTCTCGAGCACGAGGGATACCACTTCGAAGCCGCTGATGCATCGCTCGAACTCCTCATGCGACGGGCGACCGGCTGGGAGCAACCGTACTTCCGCGTCGAGAGCATGCGAGTCATCACCGATGAATCGCTGTCCGGCGACTTCACGACTGAAGCCACGGTCAAGGTCTGGGTCGGCCCCGAAGGGACAGCGGCTCGGCACGTCCACACTTCCGAAGGCA
>JBDLRO010000118.1:0-26627 GCA_039800025.1 Actinomycetota bacterium
CGTCGCGGAAGCGCTCCGTTCCGAGATACTGCTCGAGCATTCGCAGGAGAGCGCCTCCCTTCTGGTACGTCAGGACATCGAACATGCCTTCGCAGTCCTGGGGTGAGCGAACCTCGAATTCGACCGGTCGGGTGCTCGACAACGAGTCGGTCTCGAACGCGACGGAGCGCTCGAGAGAGAAGTTCGTCCATCGAGTCCATTCGGGCCGGTAGTCGTCGACCGCAGCGACCTCCATGAACGTCGCAAATGCCTCGTTCAGCCAGATGCCATTCCACCATCGCATCGTGACGAGGTCGCCGAACCACATATGGGCGAGCTCGTGACTGACCACGTCGGCCACGTTCTGCTGCTCCATCTGGGTGCTCGTCGTCGGATCGACCAGCAGCAAGCTCTCTCGAAACGTGATGCAGCCGACGTTCTCCATCGCTCCAGCGGCGAAGTCCGGCAGTGCGACGAAATCGATCTTGGCGTCGGGATAGGGAATTCCGTAGTAGTCGACGAACCAGCGCAGGCTGGCGGCTGCGACATCGAGTCCGAATTCGGTGAGGCCACCCTTGCCGGGGGTGTGGACGATTCTCAGCGGAACCCCTCCCACGTCGATCGCTTCGGTCGCCTCGAGAGGACCCACCACGAACGCCACGAGGTACGTGCTCATCGGCATCGTGTCGGCGAAGGAGACGGCGATCTTGTGGCGCCTCTTGCGGGCGAGCCAGGTCCGGTCGATCTCCGGTCCATTGCTGATGGCCAGATCGCCTTGCTCCACGATCAGGGTGATCGCGAAGACCGCTTTGAAATCGGGCTCGTCGAAACACGGGAATGCACGTCGGCAGTCGGTCGACTGCATCTGTGTCGTCGCAACCACTCTCGAACGGCCTGCGGAGGTCGTGTAGGTGCTGCGATAGAAGCCGCGCAACTTGTCGTTGAGAATTCCACTGAAGGTGATGTCGATCGACACGCCGCCTGGATCGACGCGACTGGGCAGATGAATCATGAGCCGCTCGAGTAGCGGATCGAGGCTGTGGCGAACCTCGACTCCGTCGACTCTCACGGTCTCGATCGCAAGATCGGCCGAGTTCAGCACGATGAATCGGGTCGAACGAGCCACTCGAGCCTCGATGGAGACGCGTCCGTCGAAAGTGGCATTCAACAGATCCGGCTCGAGCACGAGGTGATACTTGATCGGTTCGATGTGTCGGGGGAGTCGATGCGGATCGAGACGACTCACATCATCGAGAGTCATGAGCATGTCATTCGTGGTCAGGGTACTCACACTCAGAGCGTAGTCCGGGCGAATTTTGCGAGCCTCCTCGCTCAGGGGCTTTACGGGCGGGCACCTCTTCGGTGCAGTAGTTTGGATCATCGTGCGTAGCGAGCCCACGAGGAGAACCGAATACGACGTCGTGGGCATCGGAAATGCACTCGTCGATGTGATCGCGCACGCGGACGATTCGTTCATCCAGGGTCAGGAACTCGTCAAGGGATCGATGACCCTCATCGACACGAACCGGGCCGTTGCGCTCTACGCCGCACTCGGCAGTGCGATCGAGATGTCCGGAGGCTCAGCGGCCAATACGGTGTGCGGAGTTTCGAGTTTCGGAGGGCGGGCCGCCTACATCGGCAAGGTCGGACACGATGATCTCGGGGATGTCTTCGGTCACGACATGCTGGCAGTGGGAGTGCATTTCAGCCCGGGTCGCAAATTGGATGGAGTGGCGACTGGTCGCTGCATCATCGTCGTGACTCCCGATGCCCAAAGGACGATGAACACCTGTCTCGGAGTGTCGTCGTTCATGGAACCGCACGACATCGACGTCGATCTGGTGGCCTCCGGCAAGGTTCTCTACATGGAGGGCTATCTCTTCGACAGAGACGATGCCAAGAGGGCATTTCGGCACGCCGCACGGGCTGCTCACGATGCAGGACGCGAAGTCTCTCTGAGTCTCTCCGACAGTTTCTGCGTCGATCGTCATCGAGACGATTTCCGGGCCCTCGTCGAGGACGAGGTAGACATTCTGTTCGGAAACGAGCACGAACTGCTGTCCCTGTACGAGCTCGACAATTTCGAAGCCGCGATTGCAGCGATTCGAAGAGACAGCTCGCTCGCCGTCATCACTCGCGGTCCATTGGGGGCAACTGTCATCAGCCGCAACGACATCATCGATGTGCCGGCTGAACACGTGCCTCACGTCGTCGACACCACTGGGGCCGGCGACCTCTTCGCGTCAGGTTTCCTCTTCGGGTACACGAGAGGGATGTCTCTGCGTGAATGCGGGCGCCTCGGTTCACTTGCTGCGGGAGAGGTGATTTCCCATGTCGGACCGAGGCCGCTGATCGAGTTGCACACTTTGATCTCTTCGCTGTCAGACTGACGCCATGGCGGATTCGCTGGGGTCGAATGACCTCGACCGTGCTCGGGCGTGGCTCGCGGCGGAGCCCGATGAGGACATTCGCCATCAGTTGAACGACCTGCTCACTCGGAACCCAGCCGGTGTCGAGGAGTTGTTCGCAGGGACACTGACGTTCGGCACAGCTGGATTGCGAGCAGCGATCGGCCCGGGTCCGATGCGGATGAATCGCCTCGTGGTTCGCCAGGCTGCTGCCGGCCTCGTGGACCATCTCCTCGAGCAGGATCGAGGGTCCGCGGACCGGGGAATTCTGATCGGTTTCGATGCCCGCCACAAGAGTCGAGAATTCGCCGAGGACACCGCCCGTGTCGCGAGCGCTCGCGGGATGCGAGTTCTTCTCTTCGAGTCCCCTGTACCGACTCCGGTCCTCGCGTGGAACGTGACTCGACACGACGTCGCAGGCGCGGTGATGGTCACGGCGAGCCATAATCCGGCTGGCGACAACGGCTACAAGGTCTATCGAGCCAATGGAGCTCAGATCGTGTCGCCGATCGACGAGATGATCGCGATCAAGATCCGCGCGGTGGATCCGTTGAGTATCCCCTTGGCTCCAGTCGATTCGCCGCTCGTCACTCGACTCGATCAACGGGCGGTCGACGATTATCTCGCTTGGGTGCCGTCGGTACGTCTGCGGCCCGAGGTGATCGGTGTTCCTCTCGCGTACACCGCGCTCCACGGGGTCGGAGGTGATGTGGCGGTTCGTGCACTCGAACTTTCTGGATTCGAAAGACCGTCGATCGTCGATGCTCAGCATCGTCCTGACCCGAACTTTTCCACGGTTGCCTTTCCGAATCCTGAGGAGCAGGGCGCAATGGATCTGGTGATCGATCGGGCGCGTGAATTCGGTGCATCGATGGCCCTCGCCAACGACCCTGACGCCGACAGGCTCGGCGTCGCCATTCCGACGAGGTCAGGTGAATGGAGACGTCTGTCAGGAGATGAAATCGGCTGGTTGATGGCCGACCACATTCTTGCGAATACGAAAGGGGATGACCGCTTGGTCGTCACCACACTCGTGTCGTCATCGCTGCTCGGCAAGATGGCCCTCGCCCATGGCGTCGAATTCGAAGAGACCTTCACGGGTTTCAAATGGATGGCTTCTGCGGTCGAACGCCACCCTCGCTGTCGCCTCGTCTTCGCATACGAACAGGCGCTCGGTTTCCTCGTGGCATCCGAGCCTCTGGACAAGGATGGCATCACTGCGGCGGTATTGATGGCCGAGATCGCTGGGCTGGCTGCCGATCGTGGCGAGACGATCGAAGATCGACTCGATGCCATCGCCGAGCGATACGGCCGCCATGTGACAGCCGAGTCGAGTATCCGGGTTCAACCTTCTGTGGGCTCGACAATGGTGGATGAGTTGATGAAGTTCCCGCCCGAGACGATCGAAGGCCGTCGTGTCATCGACGTGATCTCGTATCGCGAAGCGTCACTCGTGCGACTCCTGATCGAGGGGAGAGGAGAGGACCCCGTTCGAATCCAGGTGCGACCGAGTGGAACCGAACCCAAGGTGAAGGTCTATGCAGAAGCCGTTGGCGAAGACCCGAGCCCATTTCTCGAAGCAGTCGTCCGACTTCTCGGGTGACCGTCACGCTGTGGAAGTCGATGGGTGTCGAGCGCTGCGATTCATTCCGCTGTGCCGACGGGGGATCCGTCGATGATCTGATCGAGGTACTCCGATAGACCGTATCCCACCTTGCCTCGGTGCTCCTCCGACTGCATCTCCCAGCGAGTCATGCCTTCGCTGATGCGCGTCGTCAACCAGTCGCCGTCGGGTGTCTGTCGACGGTTTCGCAGTGGAATGAGGCTCATCACTTCACCGGTGAATCGCCACTCCCGATTGCTGCGACTCGATTTCAGAACCGCTTCGATTCGATCGTGGTAGACGTCTTCTCCGCGAAATTCAGTCGAGACTTCGGCATGATCGCACAGGTGCATCTCGCCGTTCTCCCAGACGAAGCCGCCACGTGATCCGGGGCCATCCTTTTTTGCGACACGCGAGAGCATGAAGCCGAGGTTCCCGTCGAAATTCGCAGTCAGCCATCGGTAGTACCAAGGGGCCTGCCAATAGCGGGGTCCCCATGAATGGTCCCGCAGACCGAATCCGTCGATCTCCCATTCCTGATCGCCGACTCGAATGCTTCCCCGGGCTTGGACGAGTTGCTCGTAATGGCCCTTGGCGAATTCCTCACCGGGTGCCTCATGGGGAGTGTCGGGTTCGCCGCCGAACATACTGCTGCGTCCCTGACCCGAGAACGCGAGGTGAACTTCGCACTCGGCATACGGATTGTGGGTGAATGCCTCTTTGGGATCGACCATCTGCTCGGGTTCGGCCAACACGACCGTCTTGCCGATGAAGTCGACTTTCAACTCTTCGAACGGCTTCACCATGGTCCACGTGAGACCGCCAGCGTCGAGTTTGTCGTTGTTTTCGATCGTGGGTCGCTTGAACATGAATGCGACCGATCCATCAGGGAGATAGAGACACACCGTCATTTCGGCGTAACCCTCGTTCGCCCTGTTCCCCATGCGGAACCAGCCGCCCACTTTGTTGATCGGGTCGAAACAGTTGATGTACATGCTTTCGTTGAAATTCGACTCGGGGCCGAGTTCGTGCATGTATTCGTCTGATGGTTCGAGGCGTACTCCCATGTGCCTCACCGTAATCCCTGGGCGTTCTCGATCTCGCCCCGAGCTGCTCTCCGCTGTCTAGAAACCGAGGACTCGTGCCTGAAGCTTGCGCATTCCCGCGAGCCAGCGATCGCGGTCCGCAGCTTTGCGCTGGATGAAATCGGCGACCTGTGCGTGGGGGAGGATCAAGAATGTCTCCGCTTCGATCGCCCGAGCAGTGAACTCGGCAACGTCTTCGGGTTCGAGGACATCACCGGCTGCGCGCACGATGCTGCTCGCCGTTCCGACTCCCGGGACGTCTCCCTGTCTCAACATGTCGGTGTTGACTCCTTGAGGACAGAGGCAGCTGACGCGGATTCCGCGATCGCCATAGGTGATCTGGAGTGATTCGGCGAATGCGACGGCGGCTGCCTTCGTCACGGAGTAGGGCATCGAGCCGATCTGGCTGAGGAGTCCGGCAGCGGAGGCCGTGGAACAGAAATATCCGCGCCCCTGTTCGAGCCACATCGGAATCAGATGTTTGGCAGCCCAGCGGTGAGCATGAACGTTCACGTCGAAAGCGGTGTTCCAATCCGCCTCACTCGTGGATTCGAGGACGGTTCCCGTCCCGACTCCGGCATTCGCGAAGAACAGATCGATCCCGGAGACGAGAAGCTCGCGAGCGGTCTTCACGAGCGAACGATTTCCTTCCTCGGTGGAAACGTCGCACGGAACTGCCCAAGCAGAAGCCGGGCGCCGACCGTCGAGCTCTGCGGCGACGGCCGTCAATCGGTCTCCCGGAAGGTCTGAAAGGACGACCCGCGCTCCGAGAGCGTGAAACCGACGTGCGAGGGCAGCGCCAATTCCTCCCGCAGCACCCGTGACGACGACCCCAGCTCCTTGAAAATCCATCAGCAGATCGTACGGTGGAATGCGTGTCGAACGACGCAAGGCGCGACCGAATTGGACTGCATCTGGCGGTTACGCTTGGGGGAGTCCCCGAGCTCGTCGGGAGCAGCGAGAGCGGTCGAAACGGACCGTGAAGGAGTGCCAATGACGAACGCACCGATGATCGACGGAACAGTAGACCTCGATATCCCGAGTGTCGATGCACCTCATACGAGGATCATTGCTGAAGCCGTTGCCGTCATCGACCTGGCGCTGTCGCAGATGGTGAGGCGTGAACTCGTCTCCTCTGCCGAGGTCAGCGACTTGCTCCTCGACGTTCGCAACCTTCTCAGTTCTGCGGGTAAAGCAACCAACTGAGGCGTATCGCCGGCGTTGCGTCCAGCCGGGTCACGTCGACTTCAGATGTGCTGGTCGTCAGCGAGCCAGAGCGAGAATGTCGGCGAGCGCGGCCTCGAGACTTTCCGTGAGAAGCGATGGCTCGGCGATCGCTCGTGTGTCCATGTTGAGCCCCATGTCGAGGCTGCCGACATGTGAGAGCAGAGTCAGGTTGAATGCGACTCCGCCAAGCGGACCGACAGGGAAGTTGCTCAAGATCTCGGAGCCCGCCACGTACACGGGTTGAGGAGTTCCTTTGACATTGGACGTGGCGAAGTCCACTGTTTGGGATTGAAGTCGTGCCAGACGGGTCGTGATTCCCGTCGGGAGTGAGCCGGCAACTGCAGCAATGGCGTTCAAGGCGTTGGCTGAGGATCCCGACGCAGCCTCCGTCGTGATCTCGTGAATGGCGCGAAATCGGTCGGCGACGGACATCTCGACCGTCGGGACCAGCATGCGAGCCAGAGAGAACGCGTTTGCTGAATCGTCACCTTTGGTCCTGGTGCTGATGGCCATCGAAGCTCGCAACTGGGGCACCGGTGAGCCGAGCGCCCGGTGATACCGTCCAGCTGCGTCACTCGCTGCGGTCAACAACAGGGTGTTCAGAGTTCCTCCGA
Source organism: Actinomycetota bacterium (assembly GCA_039800025.1). GTDB lineage: Bacteria > Actinomycetota > Acidimicrobiia > Acidimicrobiales > Ilumatobacteraceae > Casp-actino8. The sequence goes on from JBDLRO010000118.1 coordinate 6,917, forward strand.
GGAGGCGTGCGGCGGATCGGGCCTCGTCGAAGGGGACTTTGAGCACGTCGATTCGGCGACGCAAGGAGCGTTGCGTCCACAAAGGGGACTTTGCCGGTTCGATATCGGCCATCTGTCCGATGAGCGCACGCAGGGTATCCATCGTCGCAGCTCCAGCTGCGGGGACCTGCGTGGGGTCGGCGATCAACTCGCGCATTTGCTTCACGAGTGCCAAGGGAAGTTTCAATGGCCCGGCGAGCACATCGCGCCACAGGTCCGAAGATCCGTGCTCGTGCATCGACCCTCGATCTCGTGAGTGTGACGAGATGGGTGGAGGCTCAGGAGCGGCACGGGTGAAATCGAAGAATTGGAGCGAGAGCTGAATACTGCCTTCTCCGTCGGCGATCGTGTGGTGCAATTTCTCGACGAGAACCGCTCTTCCATCCGCGAGTCCTTCGACGACGACGAACTGCCACAGGGGTCGCGTGCGGTCGAATGGATCGTTGATGATCAGCGTCGCAAGATCGAGAAGCTGGCGCATCGAACCAGGTTGGGGAAGTGCGATCCGGCGAACGTGGTAGTCGATGTCGAAATCGGGATCCTCGACCCACAATGGAGGCGTGAGATTGGCCGGAGCCGATTGAACCCGTTGTCGAAGACGAGGGATTGCGAACGTCGCTCGTACCATTCGTCGGCGGAGGCGATCGAAGTCAGGCGCTCGATCCAATACGGAAAGATTGGCGAAGGTCGAGGAGAGATAGGGATCCTTGTCGATCCGCCACATGAGCGCCTCGGCATCGGACATCTTGTGATCGAAGCGAATTTCTGCGGCCATCGCCTCAGACTATGAGGACGTCCGTATTACGTTTGCACCGAAATGGGAGCGAACGCGTCGGCATCATCAGTTTTCCACCAGTCGTTCAGGCGATCGGCTTCTTTTGCGGCAATGCTGACGACGCTCATCATCATCGGATCGGCCTGCTCGTCCGATGATCCGATCAGCGGTCGGTCCGAGGACGTCGTGCACGATCTGATTCGAACCGACTCCCGTCCCCGTGTGGGTCCCGATGTCTGGGAAACGTTCGTCTGTCGGATCCCGGAAACCTATGACGCCGATCTCTACGACATGTCGGGAGTGAGGCTCGTCGAATCAGCCGAGTGGATCACGGCCGAGCTCGAGCCAGTGACGGGCTATTTCGAGCGGTGGTCGAACGGCCGTTACGTCGTCGAGTTCCGTGTCGGCGGTGAGGTCGAGGTGGATGTCGGCGGAGCAGAGGAATGCGTCGATGCGGCTCTCGACAGGAGCGCAGAGGACGTCGACGGTGTGTTGGTCGTGGCGGATGCTCAGCATCGTGAGGATCGAGTCGGCGGATGGGGAAGAGGCGGTCATCGGTGCGACGATCCGTGCTCCGTTCGTGAGTCGAAGAGGGCCATCTATCTCGGAGCTGCCGACTTCGTCGCAGGTTCTCCCGTGGTGCTCGATCTCGTCGAGCACGAATTCGGTCATGCTCTCGAATGGCCGCACAGTTTCCGGAACGGACCCTATGACAGCGGAATCGATGTCATGAGCGACAGTGTTGCGCCCCGCCGAGACGTCGAAGCGCGAGTCCACGCGCCCGGAGTTCTCGCCATCAACCGGTATCTGTCGGGCTGGATGGAGAGCGAACCGCTCGCACTCGACTTGATTGCCGGAGATTCGGTCGACATCGATTCGGCGAGATTCGCCCTGTTGAAAACTTCGTCGTCACGGGCCATCTCGGTCGAGGTGATCGACAACGTGTCCGACAATTCACATCTCGACAGTGGAGGTGTCGCCGTCCACCTCATCGATTGGGATCATCGATCGTGCGAGAATCCGGGGCGCGTGAACGGCATCGGCGGTCGGTTCTGTCTCGGGGCGGCGCGCTCCCAACGACTCGTTGCACCTGAGAGTTCCCGCGATGGAGTGATGCGAACCGGCGATCAGGTCGATGTGGAGGGCGTGACGATCGTCGTCGAGTCGATTACGTATCGATCGGGTTCGATCACGGCTTCGATCCGGTGGGAAGACGAGTGACAAGCGCGTCGCGGGTTCGGTTCCGCGCTGTCAGCGCGTCGTGAGTTCGGTTCCGCGCTTTCAGCGCGTCGTGAGTTCGGTTCCGCGCTTTCAGCGCGGAACTGACGTGTGCTTGAACTCGTTGAGAGAGTCCCATTCGATCAGGTCGAGAATTCGCGAAATGGTGTGTCGAGCGAGGGCTTCGTCGCCATCTGGTCGATCGAGGAGTCGAACGAAGACCGCAGACTCACCCACGATGAAGACTGGGACGCCCCACACGTGGTGAGAGCGGGCATATCGGGTGTGCTCGTCGCGGATCGTCGCCAAAGGTCGACCAGAGTCGACTTCGGTGAAAACGGATTCGGGATCGATTCCGCATCCTCGCAGGACGACCGACAACGCCTCTCGGTCACGAAGGTCGCCGTTGCGAGTGTGCCGAAATTCGTAGAGAGCGTGGTGCAACTCGACGAACGCGTGAGGTTGGTTGTCGCGCACGGCAACTCCGACCTGCAGAGCGAGAAGCCCGGAATCGGATTCGGGGGCGTCCCACACATCGGGCATGCCGGGTTCGACGTGGGATTGTCCGAGACAGAAGGGGACGAAGGAGACATCCCAATCTGCTCCACCCCGCAATCCATGAACGACGTGGTCATGTGCGATGCGTCCGTACGGGCATCGGTAATCCCACGTGATGGCAAAGGATCGAGTCATCTGTGAATCTCCCATGTACGACCCGAGGTTCCGGGTGTGTGGATCATTTGAGTCTCTTCACCAGGGGTCGGGCAATCAGACCGAGTCCGAGTCCGACAGCTGCGCCGCCGATCACATCCGAGGCATGGTGAATTCTTACGAAGACGCGGCTCGTTGCAACGACACCGGCAAGACCGAACCACAACGGCGCAGAACGTCGCCCATCGAGGCAAGTGAGAAGTGTCGCCGCGAAGAATGCGGAACTTGCGTGCCCACTCGGAAACGAACTCGTGGACGGCGTTCGAACATCGAATCGCTCATCGCCGCTTTCGGTCGGCCTTTGACGACGGAAGAGCTTCTTGATTCCCTGATTGACGATCAGCGACTCGGCTCCAAGAAGTGCGGACAGAGCCAGAGCCTGATCGGCACGTCGGTCGCTCGTCACGCCTCGTGCTGCGGCGACGATGTGCCAGATGAGGCTGAAATCGCCGAGATGACTCGCAGACGTGAACATTCGGGCAGCAGAGGGAGAGTCACGAAGGACTTCCAGCCTCTCATCGACGCGGGCATCGAAACCTTCGAGGTTCCGTAGGAGGTCACTGAATTCCGGCTTGGTCATGATGGGTGTCCGACATGCTTCTCGACGAGGACGTGAGTTTCTCGTTCAGGGCTCCAACGTGTCAGCGAACGTGTCGATGATGCGCGCGACTCGCACGGGATCGACGAACGGACCGAAGTGGTCGAGATCGCTGTATTCGATGTGGTTCCCCTTCGGCAAACGATCAGCGATCGCTTCGGCGAAACCCGATGGCTGGAAAGGTTCGGGGTGTCCACTCAGGACCCATACGGGAATGTCGATGTCGGGCATCTTCTTCCACAGTTGCGGAATCTCCGGATTGCGGAAGTTCTCTGCTTCGAGCGCCGGATCACATTTCAAGTGGACTCGTCCATCGTCGCCCTTGCGGAACCCACCGCGGACGTAGGCATCGAGGGCCTCGGGCGTGAAGTGAGTCATGGGCATCTTCGCGCCGTAGTTCTCGATCGCCTCTTCGAACGACTTGAACGACGACTTTCGACGAGCGGCGCCCTCTGCGAGAACATTGGGACGATTCGCCGGTATCCGGAGATCGTCTGGCTTGACGATCGGCTCGTACAACAGCAGACCCCGAAAGAGCCCGGGATTCTTGAGTGCTGCTAGGAGGAGGGTGGCTCCGCCCATCGAGTGACCGACGCCGATGATTCCAGTGGGTTCGGCGATCGATTTACCGACAGCTGCGGCGTCGGCTCCGTAGCCGGTCCACGACACCTTCCAATCCTTCGGTGCAGGAGTGTCGCCGTGGCCGCGATGATCGAAGGCGTAGCAGTGGAATCGCTTGACGAGATTGTCGGCAACTGGCTTCCAGCACAAGCCGTGAAATCCATTGGCATGGGACAGAACGAGGTTCGGACCGATGCCGCCAAAATCGTAGGTGGCGACTTTGACTCCATTGGAGGAGGCAACTTTCATCGTCTTGATCTCACTGTCCACGATTCTCCGGGGGGTTGGCTACCAGGTCTTCTTGGCAGGTCTTCTTGGCAGGTCTTCTTGGCAGGTCTCGTTTGCAGACAATCCTCAACTGTCCTTGCGCCGGCGTCGGCGCACCCCGATGAAAAGTCGATCGGAGAGGACGCCGAGAGCAACGGCCACGACCAGGCTGACCCACTGGCGAGTGTCGGTCTCGAAGAAGAGAAAGTCGATGGAGACCTCGTCGCGATTGGACAGAACGAAGATCAGGGCGAGCACGGCGGCAATGATGAATCCGATGAGTCGCCAGGGGATCTCTTTGCCCTTCTGTGAACCGGTACCAGCGCTCGTGTTCTCGTCCATGATTCTCCTTGTTGGTTCTCTTCAGGGGTTCTCGTCGGGATGCGGAACGGAACCTCGGAAGTCGCCGAGACCGACTTCACGAGCCGAATCATCGGGACGCATCGTTCGGTTTCGGTGAATTCTAACGGGAGTCTCGAGAATCGGGTCGGGGCTCGCGGGGGAGTCCGAGCAGCCTTTCGCCGATGATGTTCTTCTGGACTTGGCTCGTGCCCCCAGCGATCCGCCCCCCAGGGGCGGCCAGAACTCCGAACGACTCAGGACCATCCAGAACCGACTCGATGCCGGTGATGTCGGACCGCAAAATCGACGTTTCGAACATCATTTCGGTGATGCCGAGTTTCATGAGAGATGCGGCGGTGGAAGCCACGGGCCCCTGTCGCTGGGCCATGGCCTTGTACGCCATTCCACTCGACAGCAGCGCGATCAAACGCTGCCGTTCGAGGACTGAGAGGTCTCGACCATGTGCGAGTCGGGAAATGGAGTCGAGGCGGCGCTCGAGAGATACGACGCTGGTGCCGATATGGCCGCGTTCCGAGGTCAACACGGCCATTCCGACACCCCATCCGCCATGGATGGGGCCGAGAAGAGAGTCTGCGGGAACGTGGACGTCGGTGAAGAACACCTCGTCGAACTCGGACTCGCCGGTCATCTGCTTGAGCGGCCTCACGTCGATTCCCGGGAGGCTCATGTCGAGAAGGAAGAAGCTGATGCCTTCGTGCTTCGGTGCTTGCGTGTCGGTGCGCGCCATGAGGATGCCCCAATTGCTGTACCGGCCACCTGAGCACCACACCTTTTGTCCATTGACGATGAAGCGGTCGCCGTCGCGCTCGGCGCGCGTCGACAGGGATCCGAGATCACTCCCGGCTCCCGGCTCGCTGAACAACTGACACCACACGTGCTCCGCGCGCAAAGTTGCCTCGAGATGGCGGGCTTGTTGCTCGGGCGTGCCGAACTTCTGGATCGCGCCGCCCGCAAGAACGAGACCGACCATGTTGAAGACGCCGGGGAGTCCGACGATTGCACATTCGTAGAGCCATTGGGCCTGATGGGCCGGAGTCAAACCCTGGCCACCGAACTCGACCGGCCAGTGAATGCCCGCGCGTCCACTCGCGAAGAGATGCCGCTGCCACTGCAGACCCTGTTCGACGAGATCGGGAGGGCAGATCGCGCCGTAGTCGCGGGGCGCTCGCCCTGCATGGACAGCCAGCCACTCCTTTGCTTCCTGTGCGAACTCCTCGACGCTGATCACGGTCTCGGTCTTTCGATTGACGAGGTTCAGGCGAAGAACGGAAGGAACAACTGTGTTTCCTCTCCGAGATTCGCGGGCACGGCGTATCCGGTCTGGTCGGTGATCGTCGACCAGTTCGTCTCCACGTCCTCGGGAGTGAGATTCGGTGAGTAGAAGCCCTTCGTCTCTCCGATGAACACCTGAGCCACCCGACCGCCGCCGACCGAGAAGACCTGTCCCGAAGCAGGGCAATTCTCGTGGGCGAGGAACGCCACGAGAGGTGACACGTGACCGGGGTCGAGTTTGTCGGCCAGTCCTCCCATGATGTTCTCGGTCATCCGCGTCAGAGCGAGCGGAGCGATCGCGTTGGCTTTGATGTTGTTGCGGGCACCTTCGACGGCGAGAACTCGTGTGAAGCCGACAAGCCCCATCTTCGCTGCGCCGTAATTCGTCTGGCCGAAGTTGCCGAAGATACCGGCTGCCGACGACGTCGAAACGATGCGTCCGTAGCCCTGTTCGCGCATGCGAACAAATGCGGGTTTGGTGACGTAGAAGGCGCCTTTCAAGTGCACGTCGAGGACCGGATTCAACAAGTCGGGCTCCATGTTGTGGAACGCCTTGTCTCGCAGAATGCCTGCATTGTTGATGACGATGTCGACGCGTCCGTAGGCATCGATCGCTGATTGCACGATTGCCTCTCCGCCTTCGGGAGTGGCGACAGAATTCGTGTCGGCGACAGCCTCACCTCCAGCTTCTTTGATCTCGTCGACGACCTTTTGTGCAGCCGAGGTGCTCGCACCGGTTCCGTCGACGGATCCACCAAGATCGTTGACGACGATCAATGCGCCACGAGACGCCATGAGGAGGGCATGCTGGCGACCGAGACCACCGCCTGCTCCGGTGATGATCGCAACTTTTCCGTCGAATCCGAGATTGGACATGGCACTCCTCTGGCTGTCGGTTTGATCTGATGTCCGATGTCGGCCGAGTGGGACGCCCGAACGAACAAGGTGACGATATCCGGGTCGCTCTCGCACCCTTCAGTCCGATCCAGAGGCTCACTGCGACCCCGTGATTCCGGTCCTCATGTTTTGGGTCCACATGTTTCGGGCTCGCAGCGGCACGAGGAACATGAACGTCGTGCGATCACCCAGTGAGTCGAGCAGCCAGGTCGGTCAGACCTCGGTAGTCCAACTTGCCATTGTTGGCTCGGTTGACGCTCGGAACCACGAGGACGCGCCTCGGAGACTTGTAGGCCGCGAGGTGTCGTCGCACGTGTCCGATGACTTCGGCTTCGTCGATCGAGTGACCAGCATGCAGTTCGACGAGAGCCGTCACCGACTGGCCGAATCGGTCATCGGGCAGGCCGACCACTGCGGCATCGGCGATCGAAGGGTGCGTCTTGAGGGACTCCTCGACCTCTTCTGGGTAGACCTTCTCTCCGCCGGTGTTGATGCATTGGCTTCCGCGGCCGAGAAGGTGGACCGTCCCATCGGCATCGATGCGTGCCCAGTCGCCCGGAATCGACCAGCGCACTCCGTCGATGACTTCGAAGGTTTTCGCCGACTTCTCGGGATCCTTGTAGTACCCGATCGGAGTGTTGCCGCGAAGGGCGACGCGTCCGATTTCGTCACTGCCCGGTTGGACCTCGCGCCCGTCTTCGGTCAGGACACGGGTATTGGGGCCGAGGACGAAGGTTGCGGTCCGTGAGGCTCCGTCGATGGTCGTGGTGTTCTGGGCCATTCCGATTGCTTCGGAGGAGCCGAGAGCGTCGACCATGATCAAACGTTCATTGTGCGCGAGGAGGCCCTTCTTCGTCTCCGCTGCGAACATGACCCCGCTCGAGACGATGACTCGCAGTGACGAAATGTCCCATCGATTCGGGTTTGCGTCGAGAGTGCGAAGAATCGGCTTGGCGAACGCGTCACCGACGATCGATATCGAGTTGACCTTGCGTGCCTCGATGACGGCGAGCAGTTCCTCGGGATCGAACTTGCGTCCGAGGAGCGTGACCACGCATCCGCCCACCATCAAGTTGCTCATGGCGTTGAACAAGCCGGTGCCGTGCATCAACGGAGCAGCAGGAAGATTCTTGGGTCCTGGTTTTGCGTATCGATCAACGAGTGCATCAGCATCGGGCTCCGGCGGGAGTCGCTTCTTGTTCGTGCTGTCGAGCGTCAGGAACAAATCCTCCTGCCGCCACATCACGCCCTTGGGCATGCCAGTGGTGCCACCCGTGTAGAGAAGCAGCAGATCGTCGCCAGAGCGTCCCCAAGGAGCTCGTACCGAATCGACGGCACCGCGAGACGCGACTCGTTCGTAGTCGAGCGCCCATGAAGGACATGGGTGTGTGTCGTCGTCGACCCAGAGCCAGGTGCGAACTCGAGGGACTCGATCGCGGATTCGAGCGATCGTGTCGGTGAATGTTGCGTGGAAGACCACTGCAACGGCGTCCGAGTTGTCCCAGAGGTAGACCAGTTCGTCGTCCGTATAGCGGTAGTTGGTGTTGACGGGCGCCAAGCCGACCTTGAATGCCGCGAACAGTGACTCGAGGTACTGCGGACAGTTGTAGAGGTACTGAGCGATCTTGTCCTGACGAGCGACCCCGCTCTCCAGCAGCGCTGCGGCAACGCCGTTCGCTCTCGAGTCGAACTCCTGCCACGACCACGAACTTTCCCCATGTTCCTGTGCAGGGGCGGCGGGAAGCCGCTGAGCGACCATCTCCCAAACATCGGCGAAATTCCATTGGGTCGTTGCAGGGCAGGTCACGGCTCGATGGTACGCGGTCGAGGTATGCGGATGGGTCCGGAAACGACGTCGGTCGCTCCCGGCCATGGATGACTGTTGAGCGACAGACAATCAGCACCACGACGAGGAAGCCTCGGACATGAATTATCGTCACCTCATGGATTTCGAGTTACCCGGACAGGACGATGCGCGACGTACGGACATTCGCACGTGGATCGAAGCACATCCGAAACCGACCGGTCGTGAACTTGCGGAGGCGGGTCTCGTGGCACCGCACTGGCCGAAACCGTATGGACGCGAAGCGGATCCGGTTCATCAGCTGATCATCGACGACGAACTCTCGAAAGCCGGAATCCGCCGTCCAGCGAATCCGATCGGTATCGGATGGGCTGGACCAACGATTCTGTTTGCAGGAACCGAAGAGCAGAAGTCGACGTATCTCACGAGACTCCTCTCGGGTGAAGACTTTTGGTGTCAGCTCTTCAGCGAACCGGGTAGCGGAAGCGACCTTGCCAATCTGTCGACGCGAGCCGTGCGTGACGGCGAGGAGTACATCGTCAACGGACAGAAGATCTGGACGAGCGGTGCACAGTTCGCAAAATTCGGAATTCTGATCGCGCGGACGAACCCTGACGCCCCCAAGCACAAGGGCGTGTCGTACTTCATCTGCCCCATGGACTTGCCCGGAATCGAGATTCGTCCGATCAAGGAGATGACCGGGGGAGCAACGTTCAACGAAGTCTTCTTCACCGATGTCCGGCTTCCAGCGGCGAACCTCGTGGGGGACGAGAACGAGGGTTGGCGTTTGGCGAAGGTGACGCTCGGCAACGAGCGCGTCTCGCTGTCGACGGGGGGCGTTCTTTGGGGAAGTGGTCCAACGGCGCTCGAGATGCTCGATGCTGTTCGGCTCCAAGGTCCGATCACGGATCCGGTGATGCGCCAGCGACTTGCCGGTGTCTACACCGAACACGTTCTCCTCGACTTGATCCGCATGCGAACTCTGTCGGCGAGATTGCGCGGTGAGCAGCCAGGTCCTGAGGCGAGTATCCGCAAGATCCTCGCCGATGAACACGGCCAGAACGTGATGGAGACAGCCCGCGATCTCATCGGCGCACATGCGATGTTGCAGCATTCTGGTGCAGACGTCCGAGATGAACACACGGGTCTCGGTGGTGGAGGCGGAGTGGGAACTCGGCCTCTCGAGCATGTTGGCTGGCTGCACGGGTACCTCTTCGCCCGCTCGTTGACGATCGGCGGAGGAACGGGTGAGGTTCAGAGAAACATCGTTGCCGAGCGTGTCCTCGGACTTCCCCACGATGTGGATGTCCAACACGGACTGAGTTGGTCGCAAGCTCAGCGAGGTCCACAAGTAACGTCGTGAACAGGACGTTTCAAAGGGGAATCATCATGACGATAGACACTGCAGCCGGCGCCCGGCCCACATTCGACTTGTTGGATCCGGAGTTCTATCGCTCCAATCCCCACGAGTCGTGGGCTTGGATGCGCGTGAACGAACCGGTGTATCGAGACGACCGGAACGGATTGTGGGGCGTGACACGCCACAAGGACATCCAGGATGTCGAGCGTCGATCGTCGGTCTTCGTGTCCGGTCTCGGGTATCGCGCCAACTGGTCACCCGATGAAATCAACATGATCGCCCAGGACGATCCGCGTCATCGCCAGCAGCGAATGCTCATCCAGCCTCATCTGAGTCACAAAGCGGTAGCAGATCGACAGCCGGAACTGGACGGCCTGGTCGACGAGTTGATCGCCGGACTGATCGATCGCGGTGCTACTGGCGCGGAGATGATCGATGCATTGGCGGGTCAACTTCCAGCGCGCACGACGTGTCGACTGCTCGGGTTTCCCGAAGAAATGTGGCCGCAAGTCAAGCAGTGGAGCGAGCGCCTGATGCGGATCGACATGATCCATCGTGACGGAACGCAGTTCTCCGAGTTCATCGATGCGAATATGCAGTTCGCGTCCGTTCTCGGAATGATCGCCCCGGAAAAGATCGAAGCAGCGGCCAAAGGCTGTCCGATGAACGATTTCCTCACCGTCTGGTTGACCGAGGCAATCGACGGGGCAACTCTTTCGCCCGAGGCAGTCGTCCACGAGACGGGTCTCTTCATTGCCGGAGGTGCCGAGACGACTCGTACGGCGATCAGCCACGGACTGCGGACCTTCGTCGACCACCCTGATCAGTGGGAGGCGATGGCAGCGGATCCGAGTCTGGTTCCCGGAGCTGTCGAGGAGGTGTTGCGCTGGGTGACGCCGTTGAACAATTTCTTCCGTCGTGCGGTCGTCGATTCGGAGATCGCTGGACGACCTGTCAAGCGCGGAGATCGCATCATCTTGTTGTATCCGTCGGCGAATCGTGACGAGACGGTTTTCGATCGACCGTTCGAGTTCGACATTCGTCGCGGATCGAATCCGCACCTGGCATTCGGGTTCGGAACACATCTGTGTGTGGGAAGCAATTTCGCGCGCGCATCGCTGATCACCGTCTTCACCAAGATGTCGCAGGCGGTGACGAATCTGCGAGTCGTCGAAGAGATCGATGTCGAGGCGAACATCTTTGCTCGTGCAGTGAAGTCGTTCCGAATGGGTTTCGACCGTCGAGTGTGACGAACCTACGTCTGTTCATCGACGAACTGCCCGCCACAACTCTTCCGGGCGTCGTATTCTGAGGCCATGGCAAGAATTCCCCGGATTGTTCCCTTCGTCGTCGGCGTCGGACTGGTTTCGAGTCTCGTCGCCTGTGGCGACGAGACGTCGACAGAGAGCACGGGCTCGACACCAGTTTCTGCTGAAGAGCCGTGTCCGACGCGTGAACCCGTCGATGGCCGTGTTCTTCGCATTGCGACGACGGTGGCTCCGATCACGAGTATTGCTGCGAACATCGCATCGGGTACCGGCACCGAAATCCAGGGAATCGTCCCCGAAGGGACCAACAGCCATACCTACGAACCTCCTCCGAGTGTGGCGGCTACCCTCGAATCGGCTGACATCGTGTTCATCAACGGTCTCGTGCTGGAGGAGCCCACCAAGAATTTGGCTTTGGCGAATGCCGCAGAGGGTTCGGTGATCTGCGAACTCGGTACCGCGATCTTGCCGCGAGAGGAGTGGATCTTCGACTTCTCCTTCCCCGAAGATGGTGGAAAGCCGAATCCTCATTTGTGGACGAACCCACCCATGGCGCTCGAGTATGCCGCGTTGATTCGCGACTCGTTGTCGGCAGCGGACCCGGACAATGCAGCAACGTATGCATCGAACTACGAGGCCTTCGCAGAAAAGGTGGCGGGTCTGGATGAGGCTCTGCGGAGCGACTTGGAGGGGCTGGACGAGTCCAAGCGCCAGTTGCTGACCTACCACGATGCATACGCGTACTTCGCGAAGGAATATGGCTGGACGGTCATCGGAGCAATCCAGCCGTCGTCGTTCGAAGAGCCGACGCCACGAGAGATCGCCGATCTCATCGAGCAAGTCCGATCGACCGGAATCACAGCAATCTTCGGCAGTGAAGTGTTCCCTTCGACCGTTCTCGAGCAGATCGGCAACGAGACCGGCGTGCGATACGTGGACGTTCTGCGCGATGACGATCTGATCGGAGCGCCGGGTGACGCCGATCATTCCTGGCTCGGACTGATGCGGTTCAACTACGTGACGATGATCGAAGCCCTCGGCGGAACGGCTGAGAATCTGAAGGCTCTCGACGTGTCCGATGTCGGACCGGACTCCGCCGTCTATCCGCAGTAGTTGCAGCGCTTGACTGGCTCGACGTGATTCCACTCGTTGGGTCGTAGGCGATGAGAGGTCGTGTCCAAGCGTTAGGTTGGACGCAGTGATGTCGTCGCCACAGCCGTCGGACTCGTCCGATCTCGTCCAGTTCGATCACGTGTCGTGCTCGTACGGCGGGTCTCCCGTCGTCGAGGATGTCGACATCGTCGTGCGTCGAGGCGATTTTCTCGGAATCGTCGGACCGTCGGGTTCTGGCAAGACGACCGTCTTGCGAGCGCTCCTTGGCTCGATTGCTCCCGTGCACGGTCGAATCAGAAGAAGCCCGGGTCTCCGCCTCGGGTACGTGCCCCAGTTGGAAACCGTCGATTGGAACTTTCCGGTCACTGTCGGAGAAGTCGTGGCGATGGGACGTCAGCAGAGCAAGTTGTGGCCGACGCTGTCAGCAGATGAGAAGAAGCAGATCTCGAGCATTCTCGAACGACTCGGTCTCGAGGGTCTCGAACGACGCCACATTCGCGAATTGTCGGGTGGACAACAGCAGCGGGTCTTCCTGGCACGAGCTTTGATGCAAAAGCCCGACATCTTGGTGCTCGACGAGCCGACTGCCGGTGTCGATGTGCGGACCCGCCACGAGATTCTCCACGTTTTGGTCGATCTCAATGAGGCTCCGCCGATCGGCGACGGCATCACGATCGTTCTGACGACCCACGATCTGAACGGACTGGCTGCTCACCTCCCGCGCCTCGTGTGTTTCAACAGGACAGTCATCGCCGACGGCCGTCCGAGTGATGTGCTGCAGCCATACTTCTTGGAACGCACGTACGGTGCCCCCATGGAAGTTCTCCTGCACGGGGGAATGCCCGTAGTTCTGGAACAAGGTGGCGAAGAACTGCGCGAACGACTCGGGCGTCGTGGAGCATGAGGGGAAGCATGACCTTCCAGCGGTTCGCATGATGGCCGTCGATCTCCTCGAACCTTTTTCTTTCGCCTTCTTTCAGCGAGGACTCATCGTTGCAACTTTGGCGGGGGCCTTGTGCGGACTGATCGGAGTCTTCGTCGTCCTTCGAAACATGAGCTACATCGGTCACGGTCTGAGCCATGCGGTATTCGGCGGTGCAGCGCTCGCCGCCGTCCTGAATCTCAACTATTTCTTGGGTGCGGGAATGTGGGGTCTCGCTTCCGGTTTGATGATCGCCCAGGTTGCTCGCAAGAGAATCATCGGAGCGGACGCTGCGATCGGAGTCATCACGACAGCCTCGTTCGCAATGGGACTCGCTCTCCAGGCGAGGTTCGGTCAGGCGAAGCGCAGTATCGATGCAGTGCTGTTCGGGAACGTACTCGGTGTGTTCAACCGTGACATCTTCGCCGTTCTTGCGGTGGGCATCGTCAGTATCGCCGTCATCGTTCTGCTCTACAGGCGACTCCTCTTCACGACCTTCGATCCGGAGGTGGCTGGCGTCAGCGGTGTGAGCGTCCCCCGAATGGAGGGCGTTCTGATGCTCCTTCTGTCAGCGACAATCCTGGTGACGGTCAGAGTCATCGGAGTGCTCCTGATCTCAGCACTGCTCGTCCTGCCTGCTGTCACGGCGCGCATGATCACCAATTCGTTCGGGCGCATGCTGTGGCTGTCTCCCGTCCTCGGTGCCGTGTTCGGAGGAATTGGCATGTACGCGAGTTGGTACGCCGATGTCCCGAGTGGCGCGGTGATCATTCTCGCCGGGACGATCGTGTTCATTGCGGTGTACTCGACTGTCGGTGTTCGACGTCGCGCCCGTGTGGCAGGACTCGATCACCACGGATCCTCACTTCGATCCGCGTAGCTCCCAGGTCGCTCCTTGTGGTGTGTCGTGGACGTCGACACCGAGCTCGACCAGTCGATCGCGAATGAGGTCGGAGAGGTCGTAGAGCTTGTCCGATCGGACACGGGTGCGAAGGTCGAGGAGAGAATCCACGAACGGGGCGACGATTGCACGTGGGTCGACAAGTCCGGAGAGCGCCGCATCTCCGAGGCTGACGACCATCGAGCGCAACGTGGCTCGAGCGAAGTCCATGTCGTCGCTCTGCAGGGTGTCGGCAGACCATTGGTGGATCGCGGTCTCGAGTTCGAGGATCGCTCGCACCGCTGCAGTGGCATCGAGATTGCCCAATGCGGCTTCGAAGGCTGATCGTGCCGATTCGGCCTCGGCTGCCAATGAGGTACCGAGAACGCTGTCGCCGTCGGAATTCGTTTCCTGTACGAGACCAGCAGGAATGAACACCTGGGTGCTTCCCGGCTCGCGCAAAGCATCGATTGAGAGTGTCGTTCCTGAGCGGTGTTCGGTGGAGGTTCCCCGAATGCGAACAGTGACCGACCCGTTTCCGACGATCGTCGCCATTCCTCCGTCGACATCGATGACGAGCCCTGTGTGTTCGTCGATCCCGATGACGTGGGCATCATCGGGAAGCATGTTCTCCATGACGTCGAGTCGACGCTGACCGAGGTAGCAAAAACGCGTGTCGTGGTGGCCGCCCTCGGCGTTGTCGAAGTGGGGGATGATCGCAACGTTCAGACCGATTGCAGACAGGACGTCGAGACCATCGAGCCAATGAGGCTCCATGCCCACCTTGTAGATCTCGTAGACCGGAACGGTGAACCGCCCGAGAGTCAGCGCTGCCGCCGACGAGAACGTGATGATCCCTCCGCTGCGCATCTTGGAGGTGAGAATTTCTGGGAGCGGAGTTCCTGTCCATTGGTGGAGCGCGTATGTCGGACTTCCCGGGCCAGCGAAGACGTAGTCGGACTCCCGGACCCGGTTCAGCCCATGTTCGACTGCCACCTCGTCGACGTCCGACTGTCCGTTGAAATCCACGGACTTGATTCGAGCGAGTCCCGCTGCGCCGACTTCATGGCCGACGCTCTGTTTGAAGTAATCGATCGCTCGCTGTGCCAATTCGGCTGCATTCTCCTGGAATCCGTAAGGCGTGTCGAGGATGACTCCGCGAGCCTGTGCACCGAGGCGCGCGAGGAGGTCTCGATGGGTCTTGATCATCGTCGGAGACGTCTCACCCGAACCCATGATGGTGATGATGCGAGGGAGAGTCATCGCAGGAAGCCTTCTTCGAGGTTGTCGATCAGAACATGAGCGGTTCGCTCGGGGAACTGCGCATGAAGGTCGTGATGTGCGGGTCGAAACCAATGGGCCCGTCCGCACGCAAGTATCTTCAGCGCTTCGTCGATCGCATGCTCCTTGTTGCGAGTCCAGGAGACATCTCCTGAGTCCGCGGGCAGGAACAGGAGTGGTTGGCCGATCTCGGAGAACATGGCCGACGGTCGATGCATCCAGAGCTCGCGCAGAATGGTCATGTGGCGGTCGAACGAGAGCCACGGACTGAGAGTCCCATCGTCGTGGTACTGGAAGTTGGAAAGTGCTCCGATGATTCCGGATTCAGGCCAATCGGCGTTCATCGACCTGATGGCGCTCTCGAGGCGGCTCGCTCGTGTTCCTGCGAGCCGCGGTGGCTGCAGATGGTTGGCGCAGTCGTCCCACGACGGAAACGACTGTGCGAGTTCGATGAAGCCGCCGTCCACGGCGACCCCGGACGTGAAGACATCCGGGCGTTGGTGCAGCCCATGAACGGCGATGTTCCCGCCCCATGATTGTCCGACGAGGATCGCGCGCGTGACGCCGAGTGCGTGCACCGCCGAGACGATGTCGCCAACGACGGTGTCGAAGTCGTAACCGTCGTCAGGTTTGTCGCTGAGGCCGTGTCCTCGCAGGTCGATCGCGACGCTCGAATACCCACGGGCATCGAGGGCGGCAGCGACGCCGTCCCACATTCGGGCATTCGATGCGAGCCCGTGCACGAGGACGAAGACGGGACCACGTTCGAGGTCTCCTCTGATGAGCGATCTCAGAGTGGGACCTCCTGGCACGGGGAGTCGTCGATCGACTGCGTCGTTCACGGGGAATCGATCGTACGGCGTTGTCATGAGGTCTCAGTCTGCCGGGCGGTCGGGGCGATGATGTGCCACGATGGTGTGGCATGAGTGAGGCCGACGTTCAGCAAGTCGACATCGACGTCAAGCTCGAGCGATTGCGCGGGATCCTTGCGGATTTCGAATCCGTCGTCGTCGCCTTCAGCGGGGGAGCAGATTCCACTTTTCTCGCTGCGGTCGCGAACGAGGTACTCGGGGTCGACCGTTGCCTGTGTGTCACGGCGATCTCTCCCAGCCTTGCTTCGTCGGAGCACGCCGAGTGCCGAGACATTGCGGATGAACTGTCTCTGCGATGGCAGCCCGTGGCAACGGCGGAAATGGAAAACGCCGCCTATCGGATCAATGATCCGGAACGCTGTTATCACTGCAAGGCCGAGTTGATGGACGTGATCGAACCCATTGCGCGAGGCGAGAGAGCAACGGTCGTTCTCGGCGTGAACGTGGACGATCTGTCCGACCATCGCCCGGGCCAGCGGGCGTCGATCGAACGCGGGGCTGTGTTCCCACTTCTCCTCGCCGGTTTCACCAAGAACGACGTGCGCCTTGCATCGCGACGCATGGGTCTGAGGACGTGGAACAAACCTGCGGCAGCATGTCTCGCAAGTCGAATTCCCTACGGCACCCCGGTGTCGGTCGAGGTGCTCTCCCGAGTCGATCGTGCCGAAGCTGCATTGAGAGCGTTGGGGTTCGGTCAAGTTCGAGTTCGCCACGATGGCGATGTGGCGAGGATCGAAGTGCCCGAGGAGGACTTCGCTGGAATCATGGCCGTACGCCGGGAGGTCGTCGAGGCCATGTCCTCGGCGGGCTATGCGTTCGCGACACTCGACCTCGAAGGTTTTCGTTCGGGCAAACTCAACAGAGTGCTCGACGCGAGTTCGTCATCCGGCAGCCCACGCCCATAGGGTTCAGAGCGGAAAAGCGGCCGAACCTTCCGAGCCGTAGGGAAAAGGTGGACGATGAAGCTGTCGATGATGCTCAATTACGCGGGTGGTTTCCATGCTGCGGTGGACAAAGTGGTCGAACTCGAAAAGGCCGGGCTCGATGTCGTCTGGGTCGCAGAGGCGTACAGCGCCGATGCCATCAGTCAGGTCGGTTATCTGGCGGCCAAGACCGAGCGAGTCGAGATCGGAACGGGCATCGTCAACGTCTACAGCCGAACAGCGGCCTTGATGGCGATGACAGCAGCGGGATGCGATTACGTGAGCAATGGCCGATTCATCCTCGGTCTCGGAGCGAGCGGCCCCCAGGTGATCGAAGGTTTCCATGGCGTGCCGTATGAAAAGCCGATGGTGCGGATCAAGGAGTACATCGAAGCATGTCGCATGATTTGGGCTCGTGAGCAGCCCTTCCAGATGGACGGAGAGACCGTGAAAGTCCCTCTTCCAGCGGGACAGGGCACGGGTCTCGGCAAGCCGCTGAAGATCATCAAGCCCGGTCAGGAGATTCGCACGGACATTCCGATCTGGTGGGCGAGCCTCATGGGATTGAGCGTCGCTGCAACCGCTCAGTACGCAAACGGGTGGTTGCCGATCTTCTTCGACCCGGAAAAGTTCCAGCAGGTCTGGGGCGACGATCTGAAGAAGGGAACCGCAAAACGCGATCCTTCGCTCCCTCGGCTCGAGATTTCGGCAGGTGGAATGGTCGCCATCGACGAATCGCTCACGGGTGATGCACAGAAGAAGATCCTCGACTTCTCACGTCCGAATACTGCGCTCTACATCGGTGGCATGGGAGCACGCGACAAGAACTTCTACAACACGATCTGCCGCAAGTACGGGTACGAGAAAGAAGCTGGAGAAATCCAGGATCTGTACCTCTCCGGGAAGAAGGACGAAGCTGCCGCTGCGGTTCCGCACGAGATGCTCGCGAACACCAACCTCGTCGGACCGAAGAGCTACGTCAAGGAGCGGATTGCTGCCTACAAGGAGGCAGGAGTGACGGTTCTCTCGGTGAACCCTGTCGGCCCGGACGCAGTGAAGACGATCGAGACACTCAAGGAGATGATCGGCTGATGGCCGCGATCGGGGGAGTCGTCGCTTCTGGATGGGAAAGCGTTCGCGACGCATTCGTTGCGAACCTCGACAGTGGTGAAGAGACCGGCTGTGCGGTCTCGGTGTATCACCGAGGAGACAAAGTCGTCGACTTGTGGGGAGGGTCGTTCGATGCCGAGCATTCGAAACCCTACGAAGAGGACACTCTCCAGCTGGTCTTTTCCACGACCAAGGGGATCACGGCGATTGCCGTCGCGATGTGCGTCGAGCGGGGGCTCTTGTCGTATGACGCTCCTGTTGTGAAGTACTGGCCGGAGTTCGCCCAGCACGGCAAGGATTCTGCGACCGTTGCCCAGCTCTTGTCGCATCAGTGCGGTCTGTACACCGTCGATGGAGACATCACCCTTGCAGAGGCCCTCGACTGGGATGCGGTCACGGCTCGACTGGCCGATACGAAGCCACGCTGGCCGATCGGCTCGACGCACGGCTATCACGCTCTGACATACGGCTGGCTCGCCGGTGAACTCGTTCGTCGCGTCGACCCAGCGGGGCGCTCGCTCGGAACGTTCGTGAAGGACGAGATCGTGGATCCGCTCGGTGTCGAGTTGTGGATCGGTCTGCCCGAGCACCTCGAGCCGCGAGTGTCGCCGATGATCGGAAGCCTCGATTCGGGAGCGGACGACATCGCTGATCCGGCCATCAAGGCGATGATGGAGCAATTCCTCGGTCCCAATTCGCCTGGCGGTCAGGCGCTCAGTCTGAACGGTGCCTTCTCGGTCGATGGCGCGTTCAACCGCCGTGACGTTCATGCAGCGGAGATTCCCGCCGCCAACGCCATCACCAACGCTCGCTCACTCGCTCGCATCTATTCGGCGACGCTCGGTTCCGTCGATGGCGTTCGACTTCTCGCACCGAACACTGTCGATGTCGTGCGCAACACGGTGACGCCAGCAGGCGAACCCGACGCGTGTCTCATCATGCCGACGACCTTCGGCATGGGATTCATGACGCATGGACCCTTCTCTCCCTATTCGGGTCCTGGTGCGTACGGACACCCGGGAGCCGGAGGATCGGTCGCGTTCGCCCATCCGGAGCGCGGACTTGCTGTCGCCTACGTCATGAACCAGATGGCGAAGAATTTGGCGAACGATGTGCGGGCTCAGCGGGTGTCGGAGGCTGCAGCCGCGTGCGCAGACTCCGTGTCGCGTTGACATAGACCAGGCTTGCAAATGCGGCCGCTAGGGCGAATGCGCTGATTGCCTGCCGGACTCCGAAGGCTTCCGACACCGCTCCTGCGAGCGCGCTCGAGATCGACAATGTCAAAGTAACGAGCGCGAAGTCGCCGGCAAGAATTCGTCCGCGAACTGCGTCGGGCGAACGAATCTGGAGGCCGTATGTGCTCAGCGTCCACTGGGCTCCGCCGCCGAGGTGGGCGATGGTGATGAAGATTGCCGTC
>JBDLRO010000119.1:0-9433 GCA_039800025.1 Actinomycetota bacterium
TTCCGACGGACTCCTGTCGGTGAATCGACGTCTTCGGGAAGTCGTTCTCGATTCGTCGAGTCCACGCCGATGACATTTCGGCAGTCGAGTCGACAACGACGATCACTTCGCTCGGAGGACAGGACTGATCGAAGATCGACTCGAGTGCATCCGTGATCAGCGGAGCGTCCGGAAGGGAAGCGATAACCGTGCTGTACACCCGGCGAAGGGTACTGCAATCGACGATCACCCGAACTCGCCTAGGGTGAGGCGCGTGTTCGACTCGATCGCTGCAGCTCCCCGAACCGCACTGCGCTCCGCGTCGAGGTGAACAATCCTGTGCGAGAGAGCGTCGACGTCCTCCATGTCGTTCCTGCGTACTTCCCATTGCGAGGTGGAATCGAGGTACTGATCGAAGACCTGTGCTCGGGTATTCACGAAAGGTTCGGCCTGACTTCGGGTGTGATGGCGAGCACGTCGACCCCGAATCGGCCATCGTCATACGTGCACCGCGGAGTTGTCGTCGACACGATCGAACCGATGAGGGTGGAGCAAGACGACTGGCAGACTCCCGTCATTCCACACGACCGAGGAATCGAAGAAGTATCTCGAGTCTTCTCACGAGTGCGAGAGATCCTCGATGCCTTCCGACCTCGTCTCGTCCACCTTCACGGGTCATCGAACCTGACATCCCCGGTGCTGAGCGTTCTCCGGTCCCGCGGCACGCCCTTCGTTCTCCACGTGCACGGGACCATCTTCGAGAACGACCGTGGCGCATTTCGACGCAACGTTCGCGATGCCACCTGGGTGTGTGCCGTCTCCGAAGCAGTCGCTCAGTCGATTCGCGACGATTGCTCACGCACTGCGCCGATCACGGTGATCCGAAATGTGCTACCGGATCCACTGCTATCGACGATTCCATTCGATCCGCGGTCTCCTTCTGTTGCGATGATCGGTCGACTCTCCGAAGAGAAGGGATTCGACGACGGACTTCGTGCTCTCGCCCGTGTACGCGACTCGGTTCCGAACCTGACGATCCGACTCGCTGGCAACGGTCCGGAACTCGACTCGCTTCGTCGTCTGGCTGGAGAATTGGGACTCCTCGATTCGATCGAGTTCTTCGGTGAGCTGGCTCACGAGCGTGCACTGCGAGTGATTGCCGGATGCGACATCACACTCGTTCCGTCGAAGCGCATCGAAGGTTTTTCGCTCATCGCAGCCGAGGCCGCGCTGCTCGAGCGACCAGTTGTCGCAACGAACGTCGGAGGACTCGCAGAAACCGTGCTCGACGGTGTCACGGGAATCCTGGTCCCACCGGCCAGCCCCATCGCCGTGAGCGAGCACATCGTGCACCTCCTCGCCGACACGAACCTTCGCCTCAGTCTCGGAACCGCGGCGCGCACACGGGCTTTGGCCATGTTCGGTCACGAGCGGTTCATCGATGAGATCGCAGAGTTGTACGACAGAGTTCTCGCCGGCGAAACTCCGGTGAGCGCTCAGATTTGAGACACCACGACTCAGCACTTCATTCATCGCGCTGACGACTTCACCGAATAGACCTAGATTGTGAACGGTGACAGCAGATATCGACGGTGCCTACAGGGTTCGACACGAGGACGTGTCGGCCGAACGTATCGACGGAGACGTGATCGCCGTCAACCTCGTGACAGGTGCGTATTTCAGCCTGAGCGGATCTGCTGCGGACGTCTGGACCGTCTCGACATCCGGCGCGCCTTCCGGCAACTGGCTGCGAGCACTCGACACGGCGTACGGGTGCGAGGTCTCACGACCCGACATCGATGCCCTGGTCGCATCGTGCCTCGAACACGGTCTCATCGAATCCGTCGACCCGGATCCGACTGCTGAGCCACTTCTCCCTCCAGATCTGGATCGCAGCAGGTGGCTGACACCCGTTCTCGAAGTCTTCACCGACCTGCAGGACCTCATCCTGGTCGACCCGATCCACGATGCCGATGACCTCGGCTGGCCTCGTACGAACACACTGGATGACTGAGCCGACGATCTCTTCGACCATCGAGTCGATGTTCGATGCGAGTCGGAGATTGCGAGCACGCGATCACTCGTCGATCACGTTCGCTTTCGGCGAACACACCGTCGAGATGGCGACTGCCCATCATCACAATGTGAACGGAATCTCCCTCGAAGGAGCATTCCACACTGCGCAGCGGACGGAACCGGCTCCCTTTCGGCTCACCGTCATCGACGATGGGGAGACCGGATGTCGCCCCAGTCTCGACTGGCCGACCTGGTGGTTCGAGCCATTCGGGATCGTGCGGCCGGAACTCTCCGGCGATGTCAAACTCGCACTCGACATCCATTCCCAGTCACTGTGTGCATACGACCCGCGATCCCGTGAGGCCGTGGTGTGGTTCCACGACATTGCCAAGATCTTCTACTGGTTCGCTGCCACGCCATTTCGCCTCCAGTTGTCGTGGTTCGCTGATTCCTTCAACGGCGAAATGATCCACGCCGCCGGCATCGAGGTCGGTGGATCAGCTGCACTTCTCGTCGGTCCGACGGGTGCGGGCAAGTCGACTCTCACACTCTCAGCAATGTGCGAAGGTGCACGCATTCTCGGCGACGACTTTTCTCTTCTCGACGGCGAGTTCTGCCATCCGATCTACCGGCGAACGAAGTTCCACGACACCACCATGAGATTCTTCGACCATTCGATCGATGCGATCGGCACGGTGATGAACGCCGGAGTTCCCGGAGAGAAGCGAATCGTGGACACCCGGGATGAGTTCCTCCGTCCGACCGGTTCACCGATCGCGGCCGTCTTCGTTCCGCGCATCGGTGACCGAGCCCAGGTGAGATCGATCTCCGAATCTCATGCGGTCCGCAGCACACTCGGGCCGACGATGATGGGCCTCCTCGGCGGATCTCATGGCACTCTGCAGCGAATCGTGAACCTCGTGCGCACGGTTCCCACCTACGAGATCGAAGTGGGACCGAACATGGCTGCGAACGCCCGCCTTCTGATCGACACCGTGGAGGCTTTGAACACCGACTCCGGACGAGTCGGAGCGGAGACGTCCACATGACGAGGAACGTCGGCGACATCACGGCAGTGATCACGTGTCATGACTCCGGACCGCTTCTCGTCCGCGCGTTGGAGAGCGTCGCATCACAGGGGTCGATCAACATCGTCCTGGTCGACGACGGATCCACGCATTGTTCGTGTTTCGAACTCGCTCCCCGATACGAGCAGCTGGTGCACGTCGTCAAGGACAACGGCGGACATCCAACTGCATTGAACTACGGACTTGATCATGTGCGGACCGATGTGGTCGCTTTTCTCGACGATGACGACGAATGGCTGCCGGGCAAGACGGAGCGCCAGCTCGAACTCCTCAATTCGACCAAGGCCGATGTCGTCATCGGCGGAGTATGGAACGTCCGGGACTGCGCAGGAGCAGGCGAGGAGCGTGCGTATTTCCCATCGGCCCGAATGCTCGGATCGTCGATGTTCACGATGAGCGGATTACACCGAGTCGGACCATTTTCTCAGGAGACTCGACACCATTCGATCGTCGACTGGTGGTCGCGAGCCGATGAGATCTGTCTCGAAGCGGTCCACGATGACGAGCCCGCGCTTCTGCGGAGAATCCATGGCCAGAACTCGGGCATCGTCCACCGAGATGTTGCACGCCACGACCTTCTTCACCATCTGCGCAACCACGTCACTCGTCGGAAGTCGCCATGAGACCGTTGGACCAGTACGAGGCTCTCGCTCTCCAGGCAGCGCTCCTCCCCCGAGTCGAGGCGGTCGCAGCCTGGAGCGAACTCATTGCTCGAATTCCGTGGATGGAATTTCCGGATCCAGTCGAGCGCTGTCTGGCTTCGATCGCAGTTAATCTCGGAGCCCACTCACGCAGCGACTCCGACTCTTCCGAGGAAGTTCCGTACTCGGCGAAGTTGGCCGGCGTCTACCGAGCCACGTGGACGGCGAACATCATGCGTCTGCGCGGACTGGCACCGGTCCTCGATGCTTTCGACCATCAGGGAATCGATTACCGAGTTCTGAAGGGAACGGCGCTGTGCGCCACGACTGATCGCTGGGGCACGCGTCGTATGGGTGACATCGATGTCATCGTTCCTGTCGAGCACGGGGCACGAAGTGTTGCGATCCTTCGCAATCTGAACTTCTCACCGTCCTACTTCCGAGTCATCGACGACAACGACCCGCCCTCGGACAGCAGTTGGGAAGGTCCGCACGGACACATCATCGATCTCCATGTGGGCGATCCCGAACGGCGAAGTCCGGAGCTGCTGGATGTCCTACTCGGTGAACAGCCGACGATGACCACATCACAAGGTCGAACGTGGCCAGTTCCCTCACCCGAAGCTCTCATCGTTCACTCGGCGATGCATGCCCGGAAGGGATCCGCCGTCAGTGACCACATCCAATCCTTGACCGACATTTCGCTCCTCCTTCCTCTGGCGGACGATGACCGATTGCGCACCCTCGCACGTCGTGTGCGGGTGACTCATCCTCTGGCTTTTCTTCTCGACGAGATCTCGCGGATCACGAACTCCCCCGCGAACATCCCGACCATCCACGGACGGCGAGGCGAGCCGCTCATCGTTTCGGTCAGACAGTTCATCGCTCGCGCGACGACCTTCGAGCGAGTGCGTCGCGAGCGGATCACGGACAAGCCGGTTCTCGACGGCACGAACATCCGCCGCTCTCTGTATCGCATGTGGTTCCAGACAGGACAGATGCGACCCTTGGAACGGGTCATCTGTCGTGCATTCGGCGGTTTCCTGCGCTCGGGTGAGTCCGATCTGCCGCGCGACCGTCGCCGACACATTTCCGTTCCCCATTCGCTTCGCGGACGTTCCGTTCGAGTCGTCGTCGACTGTGACGATCCGTACGAACGCCTGATCTTCGTCAACGGCATCAAGTTCGGCACGATCGACTCGAGTCTCACGATCACCCTCGAGAAGGCACCGAAGTCGCTCGAGCTCTCGCTTCGTCTGCTCGGCGAACCGCCGCTGTCTCGCCACGCCCCAAGCACGAGTGGCCCGAGCACGAGCAGCTCGATCACGGTTGCGATCAGCGAGACGACTGGAATCCTGGCGAACCCGTGAATCTCAGCATCGTGATCCCCGTGTACCGCAATGAAGCAACCGTCGCGCGCGCACTCGAGTCGATCGAGAGATCGTCTGCCGGAATGGTCGACCCTTCGGAGTTGAGCGTCGTCATCGTCATCGACGGCGTCGTCGATGGCTCACTCGACATCGTGCGCTCCTGGCAGACATCGACGAGGATCTCCAATCATGTGGTCATTCAGGACAATGCGGGAATCGCTGCAGCTCGGAACGCCGCCTGGAGGACGGCATCCTCCGAGTGGATCACGTTTCTCGATGCAGATGACGAGATGACGACCGCCCGTCTCTCATTCGTCCGGAATCATCTGCGACCCGGCACCGTGTTCATCGGTCAACAGGACCTCGTCATAGCCGAAGGCTTGCGTCTGCCCAACTCGGCACCTTCATCATCGGACGGGTCGGCCAAACCCACCTTCCACATCACGTCGATGCTGATCGAACGAGCCGTGCTCGTTGCCCTGGGAGGTTTCGACGAGTCTCTCCGGTTGAGCGACGACTGGGACCTTGCGATCCGACTCAGGGAAATCGGAGTTCCCATCGAATACGTCGAGGAGTTCTTCGTTCGACGTCACATCCATGGACAGAACGCTTCGTACGACGAAGCAACGGTGAGTCGGGAGTATCTCCGCACCATTCGGGATCACATCCGCCGTTCGAGGACCTGACGAACCACGGCCTCGATGGCATCAACCGTCCGAGTCGTTTACGGTGTCGATGTGCGACTCAGCGAACTGCAGACGGCCATTCACTCCACCTATGGGGAACGGGACACTCAGCGCGGAGTTCCGTCGACTGTTGCCTGGCTCGCGGAGGAAGTCGGCGAATTGGCCCAAGCAGTGCGCAAGGGAACTCGAGAACAGCAGGAGCACGAGTTCGCCGATGTTCTCGCCTGGGTCGCCACTCTCGCGAATCAGATGGGCATCGACCTCGAAGTTGCCGTCTCTCGCTATCGCAACGGCTGTCCGACATGCGGACAATCACCCTGCGCGTGCCGATGATCGGTCACGTCACGGGTGACACATCACGAACGACTCAGAGGAAGAGTTCAGCAATCTGAACCGCATTGAGCGCGGCGCCCTTGCGCAGGTTGTCGTTGCTGACGAACATCGCAAGTCCGCGATTCGAATCGAGAGACAAGTCCTGACGAATGCGTCCGACATAACTCGGATCGGCTCCCGCGGCCTCGAGTGGAGTCGGAACATCCGAGACGACGACTCCGGGTGCCGCTGACAGCAATTCGATCGCCCGCTCGACGCTGATCGGTCGGGCGAACTCGGCATTGATGCTCAGTGAGTGCCCTGTGTACACAGGAACCCGTACGCACGTGCCCGAGACGAGAAGGTTCGGGATCGCAAGAATCTTACGACTCTCGTTGCGCAACTTCTGCTCCTCGTCGGTTTCGAACGAACCGTCGTCTGCGTACTTGCCCGCATACGGAAGGACATTGAACGCAATGGGCTTTGCGAACTTCGACGATGCCGGATACGCAACCGAGCGACCGTCGTAGGTGAGATCCTTGGCGCGGTCGCCAACTTCGCGAATCTGCTTGTCGAGTTCGTCCACGCCGGCGAGGCCTGCGCCCGAAACTGCCTGATACGTACTCACGACCAGACGGAGCAGACCCGCTTCGTCGTGCAGCACCTTGAGCACGGGCATCGCAGCCATGGTCGTGCAATTCGGGTTGGCGATGATTCTCTTGCGTGCATTGGCGATCTCACCCGGATTGACCTCGCTCACGATCAGCGGGACATCCGGATCCATGCGCCAAGCCGAGGAGTTGTCGATCACCGTCACGCCGGCGGCCGCGAAACGAGGAGCGAGCTCGCGTGACGAGGTGGCCCCCGATGAAAAGAGTGCGATGTCGAGACCGCTCGGATCGGCCGTGGCCGCGTCCTCGACGGTGATCGGCTGTCCCTTGAACGGAAGAGTGGCGCCCGCCGAGCGCGCCGAGGCGAAATAGCGAATCTCGTCGATCGGGAAACTCCGCTCCTCGAGCAGTGCCCGCATGACTCCACCGACTTGACCTGTTGCTCCGACCACTCCGACTCGCATGGCGGTCAGGCTAACCGGGGCTTCACTCGCCTCGACGGGCGATTAACCACCAGTGACTCGGCGCAATTCCTTCGAAGACTCGGATCGGAACTCCGGGAACCTCGACCTGACGACGGGTGTGCCGCACCCAGATCGATGCATCTTCGACAGTGATGCCGCTGCGGCGCAGGTGTTCGAGCACCGATTTCGGCGACAGGCGATTCGCCTGCCAGCCAAGACGCGTCGACCAGCGCCTGCTCACGAGCCACGGGCCGACGATCGGCAATCTCCACAGCAGGCGCATGATCACACCCGCCGGATAGAGCACGACATCTGCCGGAATCCACGTTCTGAAGTTGAGCATCACCCAGCCACCCGGCTTGAGGACGCGAAACGCTTCCGTCGTCAGATTCAGCGCGTCGCTCGTATCGCAGTGCTGCAGCGTGATGTAGCTGAACGTGACGTCGGCCGAACTCTGCGCGATGTGCATCGTGCGGCCGTCGTGAGTGTGGACGGTGCTCAGTCGTTCGGGACGACCGAACTTCGCCACCGTTTCACGACACCGCTCGAGGAAGGCTGCATCGAGATCGCATGCGATCACGGACCCGAAACGATGAGTGAAACTCGCTGTCATGCGACCGATACCGGATCCGATTTCGACGAGAACTCGAGATTGATTCTCTGCACCTGAGAAACCGAACTGCTCCAAGTACGCGCCGACTTCTTGCTCACCCGTGTCGACGAACTCCGCAAGGGTCAGATGGCGGCTGCGCTTGTTGTTGAACACCCATCCGGTTTCGCGGACCACGCTGTCGCTGTCGCTGCGAGCCTCGGCACGACGCCCAGCCGACCGCCACGGAACTTGTGGTCGAGGTCGAGAAGGCGCCACCGATCATTTCCTCTCGGGCAGAGGGGCGCTGTAGGCCTGACCGCTGTCGAGGCCGAAAGCTTCATGGAGTGAGCGAGCAGCCCGCTCGAGATCATCGGCGGCGATCACAACCGAAATTCGAATCGTCGACGTCGAGATCATTTCGATGTTCACGCCATTGTCTGCCAACACTCGGAACATCTTCGCTGCGATGCCCGGGCTCGTCTTCATGCCGGCTCCCACGAGCGACACCTTTGCGATCTTGTCGTCGTGACCGATGCCGGCTGCACCGATTTCCTTGCCGACTGTTTCGACGATGCTCCCTGCGACCTTCATGTCCGCCTTGGGCACCGTGAAACTGATGTCCGTCGTCCCGTCGGTCGACGTGTTCTGGACGATCATGTCCACGTTCACGTTCTCTGCCGCGAGTGATTCGAACAACCGCGCCGAAACACCCGGCTTGTCGGGCACCTTGCGCACGGTCACCTTGGCCTCGCTGACGTCGGTCACGACGCCGGAGATGATCGGGTCTTCCATCGAAGGCTCCTGACTTGTCACCCACGTTCCGGGCTCCCAGGTGAAACTGGACCGGACTTGGATCGGAACATTGTGATTGCGCGCGAACTCGACCGATCGCAGAGCGAGGACCTTCGATCCTGCTCCTGCCATCTCGAGCATCTCGTCGAAGTTGATGTGCTGCAGCTTGCGGGCCTGGGGAACGATGCGCGGATCGGCGCTGAACACTCCCGTGACATCGGTGTAGATCTCGCAGCTGTCGGCGCCCAAAGCCGCAGCCAACGCAACGGCTGTCGTATCGGAGCCGCCGCGACCGAGCGTCGTGATCTCCTTGTCGGTGCTCACACCCTGGAATCCTGCAACGACACAGACCTTGCCGCTGTCGAGGGCCTCACGGGCTCGGTCACCCTTGACCTCGAGAATCTTGGCTTTGGTGTGCACGGTGTCGGTGATGATGCCGACCTGGCTCCCGGTGAAACTCACGGCGTCGACGCCGAGATCGGCGAGAGCCATACAGACGAGCGCCATCGAGATGCGCTCACCCGTGGTGAGCAGCATGTCGAGCTCTCGTGCGGGTTGGGTCGATGAGACGTCGTTGGCCAACTTGATGAGATTGTCCGTCGACTTGCCCATCGCCGAGACCACGACGACGACATCGTTGCCATGGCGCTTGGTGAACGCCACATGCTCAGCCACGGCGCGAATGCGCTCGGGGTCTGCTACGGACGTGCCCCCGAATTTTTGGACAATGAGCGCCACAGGAGGATCAGGCTAGCGGTGGCTCACCTGGACAGCGCAGCAACGGGACTGAGGACTAACCTTCCCGGACGTGGGAACAGATAAACGCGAACGCAAGAAGATGAACCGTCAGATCGGGCGACAGATGCAGCAACAGCAAGAGCG
>JBDLRO010000120.1:0-4733 GCA_039800025.1 Actinomycetota bacterium
TTCTGCACCAGGCTGTTGGCCGCCTCGCGGATCTGCTGGATCTGCGCCGGCGTACGACGATTCGGCTGAACATTGCTGCCCGGCGTCTCGATACGAGTGGTCACCACTTCCTGCGTCTCACCATCGACCACCAAACCCGACTGACCCGGAGGACGCACCAAACCCGGACGATTGTCGTCGTTCACCAGATTCGGACGACCCGGAACACGCGGCTCGTCGTCCTCGTCATCGGTCGGCGGAGTCGTGGGAGGCGTCACCGGAACGAACACGTTGTTGTTCGGACCGGGGTTGGGGTTCGGGTTGGGGTTGGGGTTCGAACCCGAACCGGTGAAGCCACCACCGTTGATGCCCGGCACGACCGTCGAGAACGTCAACTTGGCGAGAACCGACTCTGTCGGCGCCATGTTTCCACCCGGCGACTTACTTCCTGCGACGAGGACCGCACCACTTCCCAGATCGGCAAGACCGGCGTACTCGACCCCACATGTGCCGTGAGTGATCCTCGCATCATTCGACGCAAAGGCTGTGTCGAGGTCTCCGGTCGCTGAGAATCTGATCAGTCCATACGTCTGAGCCATGAAGCCCGTGTCGGAGAACAGGCCGACCACGATCGAGCCATCGGACAAGACGTGTCCTTCGGGTGCGAAAGTCGCGCCTGTTCGCTGAGGAGCGAGAACACCACCGGCGTCACCGAACGTGGTGTCAACCACTCCGTCGAGTCCTACTTTGGCCACACCGTTCTTCGACTGCGGTGGGCCGTTCTGCACGAACACGTTCGAGCGATAGGTGACGATCACCGACTGCCCACTGACGTCGAGATCTGAGATCGACTCGATGGAGTTCGGGTTGCCGAACGTCGACACACCATTGGTGGCCCAGGCCGTGTCGAGGACACCCGCACTCGAATACTTGGACAGGTTCAACTGACCCTGGACCGCACCTCCCACCAACAAGCTGCCGTCCTGGAGAACTGCCATGGAGCGACCTCCGACCGACGTCACGTCGAGAACACCCGCAGTGCCGAAACCGTTCACCAAGCCACTGGAGTTGAACTTCTGGATGCTGTACGTGCTCGCCTGGCCGAACACGCCGGACACGATGAAGAACTCACCAGCACTTCCGCCGTAGATCGAGTTCCAACCCGCGAGACTGCTGCTCGGTGGCAACGTCACCGACAGAAAACCACTGTTGGCGAAGCTGGTGTCGAGAAGTCCGGTGCTGGTGAGCCCGACCACGTTGAAGGTGGGCTGCGGCTGGGAGTAGTCCTGGGTGATGACGAGGATGGAGCCCGCCGCATCGACCGCATACCCCCGGAAGCCCAGATCCGCACTCTGGCTTTCGATCGTCAACATCCCACCCGTTCCGAAACCGGAGACCAACGTTCCCGTTGCATCGAACTTGTGAATGGCAAGTGCGTCGAAGTTCTGCCCCATCGTGTTCGACAGCAGCAGATAGTTGTTGTCGTTGGAATCGGGAGTGGCGAGGATCGCTCGTGACGCGAAGAACCCACCACCCGGGGCCAGGGACGTCCACCCACTGGTTCCCCACGAGGTATCCAAAACCGGCGACGAACCAGTGAACGTGTAGGCCCCGGTTGTGCACTGCTGCGGCTGAGGGTTGTTCGGGTTCGGGTTGGGGTTCGGGTTGACACCAGCGGAGGGCATGCCACCCGAGGTCACACTCCAAGCGCCCGCGCCAATCGCGTTGACCGCTCGCACCCTGACGTTGTACGACGTGCCGTTCGTGAGACCCGAAATCGTGATCGTCTGGGAGTTGAAGCCACTGAAAGGTTCCGAGACGATGGCACCGCTGTCGACCTGGTACTCGTAACTCGTGATGGTCGAGCCTCCATCGGACGGCTTGGTCACGGTGACGCTCAAAGCTGCGTTCTGGCTCATCACGCTGATGGAGGGCGCATCAGGAGCCGACACCACGAAAACCTTCGTGGGCTTCGTCGGAGGCGGCCCAAAAAGCTGTCCGAGACCGAGTTGGCCATCCATATTGCCTCCCCAGCAATAGACGACCTTGTTCTCGATGGCGCAGGTGTGTTCCTGGCCCGCCGACACGGCGGTGACCTGCGATGTGTTCATGAAACCAACGACATCCGAGGGCGACACGAGCACCGGGGCCGTCGCCGCCGTCGTGGATCCATTACCCAATCGACCCGAACCGTTGTCGCCCCAACAAAACAGCCGACCAGCCTCGATCGCACACGTGTGCCTCTCGCCCGCCGAAACAGCGGTGACGAAACCTGAGTTGACGAAATCGACACCAGTCCCGACGTTGGTGGGTGTGGACGCGTTGTTGGTCGACCCGGTTCCCAGTTGATAATGGGTTCCCCGGCCCCAGCATCGCAACGTGTCACTCTGACGCGCGCACGAGTGGTCCCAACCGGAATCGAGTCCGCTCACGTTCGTGTTGCCCGTCGTGAATGACCCTTGGGCGACCTTCACCGGCACGCCAGCAGAAGTCGGCGAGTTGCCCAGGTTGCCATAGCTGTCGATTCCCCAGCAGTAGACCGAGGTCGATGCCGTTGCACAGCCTTAGGAGAAACCGACCGACACCTCCGTTGCCGTTGCCGCATGGAACTCGGGAGTCGCCGTGTCGACCACGCGATACGGCACGTTTGTCGGGTACGGGGGGGTCGGTCCGAGACCTAGCTGGTTGCCGTTGTTGTTGCCCCAGCAGAACACCTGCCCACCTTCGATGGCGCAGGCCTGGGCATAGCTGGTGGAGATCGCAGTGACCGCGTCGCCGGCTGCACCATCATTGTCGAAGCCGTCGTTCGCCGATACGAGGGTGGGGCCGTACAGGGAGAACCCGCTCGTTCCATTGCCGAGCACACCGAAGCTGCCGGGGCTCCCGCCTCCCCAACACCACAACTGGCCGCCCTCGATGGCGCAAGCGTGTTCGTCACCGACGGCAACGGCGGTGACCGCTGTGTTCGTGAACGACCCGGCCGCCGGAACCGCCACCGCAACGTTCGACGAGGTGAACGATGCCGCACCGAGGATGGGGCCCTTGCCCCAACAGAAGAGGGTTCCTGATGTCGCCGCGGCACTGGCGCCCTGGATGGCGCACGTGCCATTGAAGCCCGTCGACACCGCGACGATGTTGGTGTTCGACCACGCGGGCAGCGTCATGGGGGTGACCTGAGTCTGGGGACGAACGGAGGTAGGCGCCAGAGCAGTGGCCGTCGACGAAACGACGGGGAAGGCCACGGTGGAGGCGGCGATGACGGTCAAGCCCACCAGGG
The DNA here is from genome assembly GCA_039800025.1 of Actinomycetota bacterium. GTDB lineage: Bacteria > Actinomycetota > Acidimicrobiia > Acidimicrobiales > Ilumatobacteraceae > Casp-actino8. Next base: position 3,257 of record JBDLRO010000120.1, read on the forward strand.
CACGACGAAGACGAGACAACATGCTGGGGAACCTGCTTCGGGCCGGTCGGCGCCTCTCACGGGAACACCGACAGTCAATACTGTTAAATCAGACTGTAATGCCCGAACGTCAGTATGTCTAGAACGCCCGTCCAGAATCGGTTTCGGTCCCCCGTCACACCCCCCGGTGTTCTGGTGAGGATTTTCGACCGCATAGGTGATGATCCCGCGCCAGAAACGACATCGGGTGGTGACCGGACCCGAAGGCCCGGCCACCACCCGACGACAACGAGGGTGAATTTGAAAATCTGGCGCGACTTATCGACCTATGCGGTCGAAAATCCTCACCAGAACACCGGTCAGATGCCGATGCGCTGAGCGAGCAGCTCGCGGTGGTACGTCGGGTCGCCGAACAGGAGCTCCGACGACTTCGCCCGCTTGAAGTACAGGTGAGCCGGGTGCTCCCAGGTGAAACCGATACCACCGTGGATCTGAATGTTTTCTGCCGCGGAGTGGAAGTACGCCTCGGAGCAGTAGGCCTTGGCCAACGATGCCACCGACGGCAACTCGTCGTTCATCTCTGCGGCGCACCACATGCCGTAGTACGCAGCCGACTTGGCCGACTCAACTTCGAGCAACATGTCGGCGCACTTGTGCTTGATCGCCTGAAACGAACCGATTGGACGACCGAACTGCACGCGCACCTTGGCGTACTCCACGGCCATCTCGAGCACCTTCTGCGCGCCACCGACCTGCTCGGCGGCAAGGCCGACTGCAGCGAGGTCGAGCACGGTTGACAGCGTCTTCCATCCCGAGCCTTCAGCGCCGATGAGTTCAGCAGGAGTGTCCTTGAATTCCAACTTGGCCTGCTTGCGTGTCTGATCCATCGTCGACAAGGCGGTGCGGGTGAGGCCGGCAGCCTTGCCGTCGACAGCGAACAGGCTCGTGCCCTTGCCCGTCTTGGCAGCCACGATGATCAGATCGGCCGTGTGACCATCGAGAACGAACATCTTGGTGCCGCTCAACGTGAACGAGGAACCCGAACCCGATGCCTGCATCGTGATGCCGTTCTCGTCCCACTTGCCGGACGGTTCGGTGAATGCGAGCGTCGCAACTGTCTCGCCCGAGGCGATGCCCGGGAGATACTTCTTCTTGGCTGCTTCGTCACCACTGTGGATCAGCGCGTTTGCTGCGAGGACGACAGTTGCGAAGTACGGAGCGCACAGAAGCGAGCGACCCATTTCTTCGAGCACGACGCCCAGTTCGACGTAGCCGTAGCCCGAGCCGCCGTACTCCTCGGGGATGTGCAGTCCCTGGAGACCCATCTGCTCGCCCATCTGCGACCACACGGCCTTGTCGAAACCGGCTTCGGTCTCCATCTGCTCACGCACGGCTGTCTCGGGGCTCTTGGCCTCGAGGAAGGCGCGCACTGTCTTGCGGAGTTCTTCCTGTTCTTCTGAAAATGCAAAGTTCATGGACCAATCTTGGACTCAAATGT
>JBDLRO010000121.1:0-6735 GCA_039800025.1 Actinomycetota bacterium
GTCTGACGAGCCTTTCGATGTCCAGACGGCGGGGGTCCGATCCCCAATTCGACCCTCGTTCACAATCTCGTGAGCGGGCATTGTCGCTCATGTACGAGGCGGAGGCGAAGGGCATTTCGGCTGATTCGGTCCTCGAAGGCCTGGTCGTCCCCGCTGACGAGGCCGTGAGAGAGATCGTTCTCGGTGTCGCTGCTCACGCGGAGAGAATCGATGGGATCATCACATCGTTCGCCGAGGGCTGGTCGATCGAAAGAATGCCGACGATCGATCGATTGATCCTGAGGATGGCAATCTTCGAGATTCTCGAACGCCCGACCGTTCCACTCGCAGTGGTGATCGACGAAGCTGTCGAACTTGCGAAGCGATTCAGCACTGACGATTCGGGCCGATACGTGAACGGCGTGCTGGGGGCAGCGGGGCGCCAGCTCCGCCATTGAACGCGGGGCGCCAGCTCCGCCATTGAACGCGGGGCGCCAGCTCCGCGATCGGTCTCCAACCGTCAACTGTGCGGGGACTCGGGCCAAGGGCCGTCGCCACGTGCAGCATCGGCGACGTCTGCCAACGAGAATCCCTCGAGGTGTTGACGCATGTGGTCACCGGTCTGTTTCCAGATCGCAAGGAGAACGCATTGCCCTTCATGGTCGCAGGCGCCGTCCTGATGCGGTTCGCCGAAGTCGCCAAGAGTGATCGGTCCGTCGACTGCAGAAATGATCTCGCTCAGTCTGATGTCTTCGGGCGCGCGTGCGAGGGTGTACCCGCCTCCGACACCGCGCTTGGACTTCACGAGCCCAGCGCCCTTCAAGGCGAGCAGGATCTGTTCCAAGTACGGCTGGGGGAGAGCTGTTCGTTCGGCGATGTCCTTGACGGAAGTCGGACCAGGATCGTCGGCGTGCAAAGTCAACGACAGCAGGGCTCGACAGGCATAGTCGCCTCTGGTGGACACTCGCACGTCTTCATCGTAGGCGCAATGGTCCCTGACCGAAGGGGAAGAGCTGTGAAGAACCTCGAATGGCGAATGGAGTCGCATCAGTCGATTCGCGATTCCGGCAATTCGCGATTCCGGGAAATCGCGATTCTGGCAATCCGAGATGGCGAGACAGTGGCAATCGTCAATAATGGCGCGATGGAAATGACTGAATGGACGACGCAGAGACTCGGGGGGAAATGATCACCTCCCGACCGGGTCGCCCAGAGCCAGTTCTTCCCGACTACCGGGGTCCCAACCTTTCGCGTGTGGTTCCGGCGTGCCTGCTCGACCGACCCGGTCATCGCCCGGAGTGGTTTCCGCACGATTTGGCTCAAGGAGACAAGATTCTTCTCCTCCTCGTGGACGGGCTCGGTTTCGATCAACTGCAGTCCCACCTCGAGGATGCTTCACACTTGTCGACGTTCAGCGGTTCGTCGATCACGACAGTCGCTCCCTCGACGACTGCAACAGCATTGACGTCGTTGACCACGGGTGCAACACCGCTCGAGCATGGCATCATCGGCTACCGCATGGTCATGGACGGCGTCGTGATGAACACGTTGCGCTGGGGAACTGACCGTGCCGACATGCGCAAGATGCACCCACCCGATCGGGTGCAGCCGGTTCCACCGTTCGTCGGCATCTCTGTTCCTGTTCTCAGCCGCAAGGAACTCGAGTCGTCTGCATTCACTCATGCACATCTGCGCGGTTCGGTTCCGCTCGGATGGAGAGCAATGACTTCGATCGTCGAACAGGCTCGCCAACTCTTCCTGTCGGGGGAGTCCTTCGTGTACGCCTACTACGACGGGCTCGACAAGATCGCGCACGAGCGCGGATTCGGCCCCTACTACGAGACGGAGTTGCGAGTGATCGACTGGCTCGTCGGACAGCTTCTCGAGAGGTTGCCATCGGGAACGACGATCGCCGTCACGGCTGACCACGGTCAGGTCGCAGTCGGGTCTCGCCTGATCGGCCTTCCCGACGAGATTCTCCGCGCCGTCGACCTTCAATCCGGCGAGGGCCGATTCCGCTGGTTGCATGCCCGACGAGGAAGAGTCGAAGAACTGGCTGCGATGGCCGAGGAGCACTTCGGGCACATCGCTTGGGTTCGGACTCGGGACCGAATCCTCGAAGAGGAGTGGTTCGGAACCCGCGGAACGTCGGCCCATGGCGAAGAGGCGATCCGTCGTATGGGCGACGTGGCCCTCGTGCCCTTCGAGGATGTGTCGTTCGACGACCCTGCGGATTCGGGACCGTTCCCCCTCGAGTGCCGTCATGGGTCACTCACCCGAGCAGAAATGCTCGTGCCGTTGATCGCACGTCGAGTTCCCTGACTCATGAGAGCCAGTGCCCCGACGGGTCACGGATGCCAATGAAATAGGGGGTACCGCGAGTCTTTCCGGGAGATTTGTGAAAATCCCCTGAGAGAGAGCGTCCGTGCTCGTCGAGATGCGAGAGAATGGTGCTCCGAACCAGGGAGCTCCATCCGACAGATGACCGGCTCGGGCCAGAGGAACGAAGCGAGGAGAGATGGGCGAACGGCAAGTGGAAGTTCCAGATCAAGTGATCGCAGCGGGTGCCGAGGCAAAGGTTCCAGAGGTACCTGGCGTCGACCGTGCTCAACAGGAGAACCTCGTCGAGGCTGTCACCGAACCAGGGAAGGTCATGAGAATCGGCTCGATGGTGAAACAGCTCCTCGACGAAGTTCGCGGATCACAACTCGATGTCGGAAGTCGCGAGCGACTGGCTGAGATCTACGAGCGTTCGATCGTCGAGTTGGCAGGAGCATTGTCGCCCGATCTTCAAGAGGAACTGCGGATGCTCGCGCTGCCGTTCTCCGACGGCGTTCCGAGTGAAGGAGAGCTTCGAGTCGCCCAGGCGCAGTTGGTCGGCTGGCTCGAAGGGCTGTTCCATGGAATTCAAGCGACCCTCTTCGCGCAGCAGATGGCAGCGCGCCAGCAGTTCGATCAGATGCGTCAGATCGGACATGTGCCGGATGAGAACGCAGGTGGAGCGGGTCGTCCTGGTACGTATCTTTGATCTGCTGGCGAGATTCGAATGACGAGTTCCTTTGCGCATCTCCACGTGCACACCGAGTTCTCGATGCTCGACGGTGCGGCGAAACTCGACGAGCTCGTCGCGAAGGCGGTAGCGGACGGTCAGCCGGCGCTCGGCATGACCGATCACGGAAACATGTATGGCGTTCTGGACTTCTATCGGGAGTGCAGGAACCAGGGCGTCAAGCCGATCATCGGAACCGAGGCCTATCTCGCCTACGAGACTCGTTTCGAGCGGCCGAATCGTCGGGGTCAGATGGACGATTCGGGCGGAGACACCGAGGGCGGTCGCAAGCTGTACTACCACATGACTCTCTTGGCCGAGAGCGACGTCGGTTACAAGAACCTCATCAAGTTGTCGAGCCTGGCGTTTCTGGAGGGGTACTACTACCAGCCTCGGATGGATTGGGAGCTTCTCGAACGTCATCATGAGGGATTGATCGCGACGACGGGATGTCTCGGGGGACACGTTCTGCAGTCGCTGATGAAGGGCGACTATCAGGACGCGAAGGCGAAGGCGGCGCGCCTTCAGGACATCTTCGGCAGAGACAATCTGTTCGTCGAACTCCAGGATCACGGTTTGGCGGATCAGCACCGAACGAATCCGCAGTTGATGCGTATCGCCAAGGAGATCGGTGCGCCGCTCCTGGCAACGAACGATTCGCATTACGTCCATCGTCACGACCATGAAGCGCACGACGCGCTGCTGTGTGTCCAGACCAACTCGATGATGAGCGACCCCAAGCGGTTCCGCTTCGAGGGAACAGAGCACTATCTGAAGTCAGCGGACGAGATGCGCACGCTGTTTCGCGAAGTTCCCGAGGCATGCGACAACACGTTGTGGATCGCGGAGCGGTCCGATGTGACGATCGAGTTCGGCAAGCCAAAACTTCCCACGTTTCGGATTCCTGCCGATTTCGCAGACGACTCGGCATACCTCAAACATCTCGCCCGCGAGGGAGCTGAACGTCGGTGGGGCGCTCCGCTGACTCCCGGGGTCATCGAACGTCTGGAATACGAGATCAAGGTGATCTGCGACATGGGGTTCGCTTCGTACTTCCTCATCGTCTGGGATCTCATTCGCTACGCGAAGGACCGCGGCATCCGCGTCGGTCCAGGTCGAGGTTCTGCTGCCGGCTGCGCCGTTGCGTACTGCCTCGGAATCACCGAGATCGACCCCATTCGCTACGACCTTCTGTTCGAGAGATTCCTCAACCCGAGCCGAATCTCGATGCCCGACATCGACATGGACTTCGACTCGCGGTATCGCGACGAAATGATCAGGTACGTGACAGACGTCTATGGACGCGAACATGTTGCTCAGATCATCACCTTCGGAACGATCAAGGCGAGGAATGCCGTCAGAGATGCGGCCAGAGTGCTCGGGTATCCGTATGCCGTCGGAGACAAACTCGCGAAGGCGATGCCGCCACTCGTCATGGGTCGTGACACGCCACTCAAGTATTGTCTCGAACCCCATCCGAAGTATGTCGACGGGTACCGAGCCGCGCAGGAACTGCGCGATCTCTACGAGTCGCAGGACGACATGCGCCAGGTGGTCGATGTGGCCAAGGGACTCGAAGGCCTGAAGCGTTCGACGGGAATTCATGCGGCAGCAGTCGTCATTTCCAAGGAGCCCTTGACGGAGTACCTACCGCTCCAGCGCAAGCCCGAAGCAGGCAAGCCGCTCGAAGAGGCTCCAGTGACGACGCAGTTCGAAATGCACGGCGTCGAAGACCTCGGTCTGTTGAAGATGGATTTCCTCGGATTGCGCAATCTCGATGTGATCACCGATGCGCAAGAGCTCGTTCGATCTCTCAGCAATGCCGAGTTCGATGTGGACTGCATCCCCTTCGACGATGCCAAGACGTTCGAATTGCTGTCTCGGGGCGACACCATCGGAGTGTTCCAGTTGGAGTCTCCTCCGATGCAGCAATTGCTCCGCGCCATGGCTCCATCGTCCTTCGAGGACGTCTCGGCTGTGATCGCTCTCTATCGACCCGGCCCGATGGGCGTGAACATGCACTACGACTTCGCCGATCGCAAGAACGGTCGCCAGAAAGTCGAGTATTTCCATCCAGAGGCGCAAGCGGTACTCGGAGACACCTACGGATTGATGATCTACCAGGAGAGCGTGATGCGAGTTGCCCAACGCTTCGCCGGGTACTCGCTGGCTGAAGCCGACAACTTGCGAAAGGCCTGCGGCAAGAAGGTCCGTGAGCTGATGGAGAAGGAACGCTCCAAGTTCGAAGAGGGTTGTGAGTCGTCCGGGTACGGACGGGACCTCGGAAAACAGCTCTTCGACATCATCGAGAACTTCGCCGATTATGCCTTCAACAAGAGCCATTCCTTCGGGTACGGCTACATCTGCTACCAAACCGCCTATCTGAAGGCCAACTATCCAGTCGAGTACTTCGCGGCGCTGCTGACGAGCGTGAAGGACAATCTCGACAAAGCAGCGGGTTACCTCGTCGACGCGGGAAAGCGGGGAATCGACCTCCGGCAGCCGAACATCAACGTCTCCGAAGTCGACTTCACGCCCGACGTCGACAACAGCATCATTCACTTCGGCTTGTCGGCGATCAAGGGCGTCGGCGGAGCGCTGTGCGCGAAGATCGTCGAAGAAAGACGAGCCAACGGCCCCTACGAGTCCTTCCACGACTTCACGATGAGAGTTCCACAAGACTGCTTGAACAAGAAGGCAGTCGAGTCGTTCATCAAGGCCGGCGCATACGATTGTCTGGGACATTCACGGCTCGGATTGATGACGGTGTTCGAATCGATCATCAACGACTCGCTCGATCGCCGTACTCGCGCCGAACAAGGAGTGATGACGCTCTTCGATGCAGCGGAGAGCGGAGCCGAGTCCGGTTTCATCACTGGAACCCTCGACATACCGATACCTGACAACGAGTACGACAAGTCGTACAAGTTGAAGATGGAGAAAGAAGTTCTCGGTCTCTACCTGAGCGATCATCCCCTCCGCGGATACGAAGGATCGCTGCGACGACTGGCGACTGCCACGACTGCAGATATCGAGTCGTTGGAGTCGGGCTCACTCGCAACTTTCGCCGGCATCATCTCGAAGATCGAACGGAAGATGACGAAGAAAGGCGATCCGATGGCGGTCGTGCAGTTGGAGGACCTTCATGGTGGCGTCGAGTTGACGGTCTTTGCCAGGACTTTGCAGCAGCACAGTCACAAGCTCCACGACGATGCAATCGTTGCCGTCAAGTGTCGGGTCAACCGCAATGACGATCGTCTGAGCATTTCGGCACTCGAGGTGATGCCAGCCGTGTTGACCTCGGCCGAGCCCGAGTTGAGGCTCGATTTCCCCGCAGTCGCACTCGACCCCGACACAGTGTCACGTCTCAAGGACATCCTGGTCGAGCACCCGGGCGCAGCCCCGGTGTATCTCCATGTCGGGGATTCGAAGGTTCTGCGCCTGGGCGACGATTTCAACGTCGACGTGGACCGGGTGATCCCGCCCCTGCGAGTGGCGTTCGGTTCCGGCGTCATTCGCTAGGCGAGGGCGACGTTTCGTTCGCTCCGGACTCGAAGTGGCACAATGGGGAGGGCAAAAGACCGGTCCGAGAGGTCGATATCAGTCCGGTAGATGTCCGCGTAGGGGAGAAGACATCCGATCATGGCAGTTGACGTCGAGACGAAAGATTGCTCCGCCCTCACCGAGGAAGAACTCGAGGAGATGGC
>JBDLRO010000122.1:0-2757 GCA_039800025.1 Actinomycetota bacterium
CCGGAGGACGAATGAACGAGGCTTTGGCCCTGGCCACCTGTGCGGCACGCGCCGCCGACGACAAACAAGGGGCCGACACTCTCGTTCTCGCGGTCGGTGAGGTGCTCACCATCACCGAGTATTTCGTGATCACGGCGGCGTCGAACCGGCGTCTGGTACGAGCGATCGCCGATCACGTGGAGGAACAGGTCAAAGACGAGTTCGGTCGTTCGCCGATTCGCGTGGAAGGACACCGCGAACAGCAGTGGGTGCTGATCGACTACGGCGACGTGGTGGTGCACGTGTTCGCGCAAGAGACGCGCGAGTTCTACGAGATCGAGCGGCTCTACAAAGACGTGCCGCGAGTGGAATGGCGCGGCTGACCTGCCCATCGTGTTCGGCGTGGTTGGTCGACGTGAGCGATCACGGGTGGCGGGTCACGGCTCGCTCTGACGAGGTGACGGTGCTCGACCCATGTGTCTCGGCCGGCGACGTCGTGTCGGCGGATCTCTGGGCCGACTTCGACCTGATGAACGCCCGCTCCGATGAATGGCGCGACCGTGGGGTGTACGACCCGTTGCCGCCACCGCCCGATCCGCCGAATTCGTCGGTGCTGGTGCGCTGCCGGTGCGGGGTGGAGGCGCTGTTTGCCCGACCTGGCTGACTCGTCGTGTGTCCCGGTTGGGGGCGAGGCCGGGAGGTTGGTATCGTTCGGACGTCCCGAATGGGGCTATAGCTCAGTTGGCAGAGCGCTTCCATGGCATGGAAGAGGTCAAGGGTTCAATTCCCTTTAGCTCCACGAACAGCCCGTCGGCCTCGGCCGGCAGGTTTTCCTTTCCCGGCATGACTTCTGGCCCTCCGCGAATGATTGCGGCCTCAGAGAAAAGTAATTACCGTTCGTGTGGACCAAAAGTCTTTTTAGGAGGGGTCATGTCGGCAGTCGAAAAGAGGCGCTGGAACGCGCTCGTTGTTGTGGTCGGACTCCTGATCGGACTCTTGGCGATGGGGGGAGTGGCGAGATGGTCCGAATCTCCGGCTCAGGCAGCTCTGTCGGCCAAGCACACGATCTGTCACCGGACAGCGAGCACGACGAACCCGTACCGTCGGATCACGGTGTCGATCAATGCCATCTACAACGGCAACTCGGGCAACTTCAAGACGGCCAAACACCCGATCCACAATGACTACCCCTTCATGTCGGCCGACCTCGACGGAGATGGTTTGCTCCACGACGAGACCGCATATTCGAACCTTTTGGCAGCCGCCAGCGACGTAGACGGAGACACCATCGCCAACTCGGCCGACAACGACTTCCAGGGTGTCGGAACGATCGTGAAGGACGGAAGCGGAAACATCACGTCGATTCGGGTGAAGCCAACCGACAACGTGTTCCGGTCCGGTTGGACCTATCCGTCGAACCAGAAGAAGTGGGGTGACATCATCCCGCCCTACCAGAACAACTGGGACGAGTTGAACTACGCAGCCGACGGTCAGGCCATCTTCAGTGGAAACACCGCCGGCTGTGCGCGGATGACGACGCTTCAGTTCATCCAGAATGAGGCCGCCGAGAACCGGACTTTGGGCCAGATCGCTGCCGATCTGGACGATCAAGGAGCCTCGGAGGACCTGGCGCTTCGACAGTCGTTGGGGGGGAGTTTCGTCACGTGGGTGAACCAGAACCAAAATGCGACAATTCAGACGTTTCAGACTGCGGTCGCCGCAGCCAACCCGGCGGTCGACACGCTCGAAGCGGCGAACGTTCTGACCACGTCGGCCCAGCTTCGCGCGACGTTGTCACCTCGGGGAATCTCGTCGACTTATTACTTCCAGTTGGCTACGAGTTCGGCTGGGGTCGCGTCCGCTTCGCGCGAGAACACGGGAATGAAGATCAACGGGGTGAACGCAACGACGAGCAGTTCGACCAGTGACGTCGCGGCCACGCTCGACAAGACGGGGCTGATCAACGGCACCACGTATTACTACCGGGTGATCGGCGTCTCGACGATCACCGATCCCGACAGTGCCAACGACACCGTCGAGTCAGTGACCGAAGGCGACATCGTCAGCTTCACCATGGGCGCGGTGTCGGCGACCACCCAACCGGAGTCCAACGTCGGGAACACCTCGGCGACCCTGAACGGGACCGTTTCGCCCAACTCGGCCGCAGTCGACATCTTCTTCCAGTACGGCACCACGGCGAACCTGCCGACTCCAGCCGTGGGATCGCCGTCGCTCGTCAACACGGGCATGACGGTGGGAGGGACGAGTGGTTCCAGCTCCAACTCGGCGAACCCGGTGGCGGTTGCGATGCCCGTGACCGGACTCACGCAAGCGACGACGTACTACTACCGCATCGTCGGTCTCCACACGACGAACCAGTTCGTCGTGGGCGAACTCGAGCAGTTCACGACCACGGGTGGCCCCACAGTTGCGACAGGCACCGCTTCGGGTGTCACCTCGTCGGCGGCCACCCTTGAAGGAACGGTCACGCCGAACTCGATCAACGTGAACATCTACTTCCAGTGGTCGAACACAGCCGGAGGGGTGACCACGTCCGCAGAAGTCAACACGGGAATGAACGTCGGCGGTACTGCCGGAACATCGTCGTCGTCGGCTACGCAGGTCGCGATCGACTTGCCTGTCTCCGGACTGACGGCGAACACGACGTATTACTTCCGCATCGTGGCCCGTAACGCCGCCAACAACACACTCGTTTATGAGGGTTCCATCGCCACGTTCAACACTCCGGCAGCGCAGAACAACAATCAGAACAACAAC
>JBDLRO010000123.1:0-18632 GCA_039800025.1 Actinomycetota bacterium
CGGGGCGGGAATGCTGCCCCTCGTGCACTGAAAGCACGATGAGGATTGGTTTCGCGCGTCAAATGCGCCACGTTCGGAACCGTGCGGGCAAGTAGCGTGAACCGTCATGGATTTCCGGCGAATCACGAATCTGCCTCCCTACGTCTTCACGATCATCAACAATCTGAAGATCGAGGCACGTCGGGAGGGCGTCGATGTCGTGGACCTCGGTTTCGGGAACCCGGACATTCCGTCACCGCCGATCGCAGTGGAGAAGCTCAGCGAGGCGGCACACATTGCTCGCAATCACCGTTATTCGATGTCCAGGGGTCTGCCGAAACTTCGTGAAGCGGCCGTTGCAATGTACAAGCGCAATTGGGGTGTCGATCTCGACCCGGAGCTCGAGATCACCAACACGATCGGATCGAAGGAGGGCTTCAGCCACCTGATGTGGGTTCTTCTCGACCGAGGAGATGCGGCAATCGTGCCCAGTCCGAGTTATCCGATCCACATCTACGGACCCTTGTTCGCGGGTGCGGATCTGAGGCAAGTGCCGATGCGCAGCTTGTCGGACCCTCGAGTACAGACCGACTTCGAGGGTGATTTCTTCGAGAGCCTCGAGACCGCCTACGACGTCGGCTGGCCGAAGCCGCGGGTGCTCGTCATCTCCTTTCCGCACAATCCCACGGGATCGTGTGTCGATCTGCCATTCATGCAACGAGTGGTCGACTTCTGTCGTGAGCGCAACATGATCGTGGTGCACGACTTCGCGTATGCCGACGTTGGTTTCGACGGATACCACCCACCGTCGATTCTCCAGGCCGAGGGGGCCAAAGAATGCGCAGTCGAGTTGTACTCGATGACGAAGAGTTTCTCGATGGCTGGCTGGCGCGTCGCATTTCTCGCGGGTAATCGTGAAGTCGTCCAGGCGCTCGTCAAACTGAAGAGCTATCTGGACTATGGCACCTTCCAGCCCGTGCAGATCGCGGCAACGGTCACGATGAACGAAGCGCCGGACTACCCGAAGGAAGTCTGTGCGATCTACGAGACTCGACGTGATGCTCTCATCGACGGTCTGTCACGGATCGGATGGGAGATTCCCAAGCCCAAGGGATCGATGTTCGTCTGGGCCTCGATTCCCGAACCGTACGCTGAGATGACCTCCGTGGAATTCTGTTCGCATCTCATCAGAGAATGTGAAGTGGCTCTTTCGCCAGGAGAAGGTTTCGGACCGGGTGGCGAAGGATTCGTGCGCTTCGCATTGATCGAGAACGAGCAACGTGTAGCACAGGCGATTCGCAATTTGAAGCGCGGACTACCGAAGCTCGGCTGATCGACATGCCTGCGACCTACGTCGCTCGTCTCTGGCTTCCGGACATCCCGGGAACACTCGGTTTGGTCGCTGCTGCGATCGGGCGAGCTGGCGGTGACGTCATCGGCATCGAAATTCTCGAGCGAGGTGCGGGGATGGCGATCGACGAATTGCTGATCGAACTCGCTGATCCACAGCGAGTCGAATCGCTGATTTCCGAAGTTGCGGGAGTTCCCGGGGTGAATGTCGAGGACGTTCACCAAGTCGACCCCGATCGACAGGACCAGAGCATCCTTGCGCTCGACGTCGCTGCGCGGATCGTGGAGGCTCCGGGGAACGATCGACTCCCGACGGCATGTTCCTTGATTAGATCCATGTTGGAGGCCGAGTGGTGCACTGCCATCGGGCGGGACACTCCCGATGTTGCGGTCGGAACGATTCCCGATCCCGCTTGGCTGCGAGCTTTCTTGGAGGGCATACGTCATCTCGACGGCGAAGCGTCCTTCGAGCACACTCCCGGAGATGTTGCGTGGGCGCCGATGCGACAAGGCGGTTTCATCGTGTGCGGCCGTCAACACCGAGCGTTTCGAAGCCGAGAGAGGCAGCACTTGGCGTTGATCGTGAGGATCGTCGACTCAAGTCTCCGATGACGCCCAGTTGCGTGATCGTTCGACCGCTCGCAGCCAGGTGCCATGAAGAGCATCCGCTTCCGCTCGCTCGGGAGATCCTGGCGAGTTGGGTTCGAAGAGAGCTTCGGATTTCCAATTCGCTGCGATCTCATCTGTGGTCGCCCAGACTCCGCGCGAGAGGCCTGCGAGAAATGCGGCGCCGAGCGACGTGGTTTCTTTGTCAACCGGCCGTCGTACTCTCATGCCGAGTTGGTCCGCCTGGATGTCGAGCAGAAGATTCATGACGGAGGCGCCGCCATCGACGCGCAACTCGACCAATTCGGTGCCACTGGCATCGCGCATCGCCTGGATCGCGTCGCGTGTCTGCAGGGCCATGGACTCGATCACTGCACGGGCGAGATGTGCCCGGGTGGAGCCGCGGGTGAGACCGAAAACCGCACCTCGTGCATGAGGGTCCCACCATGGACTGCCGAGTCCGGCAAATGCCGGTACGCAGAAAACCCCTCCATTGTCGGGAACGGTGCGAGCGAGGGATTCGATCTGGGAGGAGGATTCGATGATTCCGAGACCATCGCGCAGCCATTGGACGGCCGCTCCGGTGACGAAAATGGAAGCCTCGAACGCGTACGTCGTTTCGATGGTTCCATCGGGTGCTTGCAGGCTCCATGCAACCGTGGTGAGAAGTCCCGAGCGAACTGGAGGGCAGGTCTGACCGATGTTCATCAGGACGAAGCTGCCAGTGCCGTAGGTGTTCTTCGCCATTCCAGGGGAGAAGCATGCCTGGCCGAAGAGCGCAGCCTGTTGATCGCCTGCAATTCCCGTGATCGGAATGCCCGTTGGCAGAGCGTCATGGGATGTCGATCCGAACTCTCCCGACGAAGGTCGAACTTCCACCAAACGACTCACCGGCACTCCGACGACATCGGAAAGTTCGTCGCTCCAGGACTTCTGCCCGATGTCGAACAGCATGGTTCGGCTGGCATTCGACGGATCGGTCGCGAAAACGGCACCCTTTGTGAGATTCCAGAGAATCCAGGAGTCGATGGTTCCTAGAAGCAAGTCGGCTGGTACGGAACCTCGGTCGGCTCGAACCGCTTCGAGAATCCAGGCCATCTTCGTGCCGGAGAAATACGGATCGAGAACGAGTCCTGTGATCGATCGAACTTGGTCGAGATGGCCCTCGCTCTCGAGAAGCGAACAGACTTCTGCAGTGCGGCGATCCTGCCAGACGATCGCCTTCCCATAGCTTTCGCCGGTGACTCGATTCCATGCCAGGACGGTTTCGCGTTGATTGGTGATGCCGATGCACTCCGGCAATCCGAGCTGATCGGTGATCTCCCGGAAGGTCGTGACGACTGCTGACCAAATCTCATCCGGATCGTGCTCGACCCATCCTGGGTGAGGAAAGAACTGAGTGAACTCGCGGTACGAAGCCGGACCTTCTCGTCCATCTGCGAAGACGGCGCGACATCTCACTCCCGTGGTGCCGGCGTCGATCGCGAGAACGAATGGATCGGTCATCGCTTCCTCTTCGAATTCTTCGGCCGATGCTGAGATGGACCGGTCGTCGTTCGTCTGGTGGGTTGCGGCCGGTGACGAGCACTCGACGTCGAATGATCGGCCGGTCGAGATGCAGACCGAGACGACTCGGTCGCAGACCGGAGATCGCGAAATGTCTTGCGCTGGTAGCCGAACTTGGCCAGGACAGCCCCGAATGCCAGATAGAGGGGAAAGGACGCAGCAAGTCCGAGAACCGACCCGCCGGTCACCGTGTCACGCAGAAACAGGACGAACACGATGATCATGACCACTGCATAGACGAGCCATTCTCGGAACAGCCGTCCCCATGGAACTTGTCGAGAGGAATCCCAAGCCATGGGTGAGAGTCTTTCACGAGAACTGGATTCACGAGAAGACATGTCGCAGGAGATGCCGTCACAGGAAGCATCGACGCGGGTGGGCTCGCATGAGGGGATGGAACGCGAGAACCTCGACTGGACCTCGATGCCTAGGCTGTCGACATGCGTATCGGGATGCTCACTGGAGGCGGAGATTGTCCAGGCCTGAATGCAGTGATTCGTGCGATCGTTCGCAAGGGAGAGACCGTCTTCGGTGACGAGTTCATCGGCTTCTACGACTCTTGGGACGGAGTCCTCGAGCAGCGATTCATCGAAATGGACATCGATTCGGTGAGGGGGCTTCTGCCGCGGGGAGGAACGATCCTCGGCACCCGGCGAGGAAGCCCGTTCGATCACCCCGATGGCATCGAGCGAGTCGAAAGGTGTTTCGCTGAACGTCGACTCGATGCGCTGATCGTGATCGGAGGCAACGGATCATTGACCGTTGCGTCGATGATCCATGACCAGACCGGACTTCCGATCATCGGGGTACCCAAGACGATCGACAACGACGTCCTCGGGACGGATCTGACCTTCGGTTTCCACACGGCGGTGCAGATCGCCACCGACGCCATCGATCGTCTGCATACGACTGCTGAAAGTCATGATCGAGTGATGGTCGTCGAAGTCATGGGGCGCGACACCGGATGGATCGCCATGTATGCAGGGATGGCGGGTGGAGCGACCGCGATCCTCATTCCCGAAGTGCCCTTCGATATCGCAGACATCAGCTCAACCGTGAGTCGACGCCACAATCGCGGACGCTATGCGTCCATCGTCGTCGTTGCCGAAGGAGCGACACCCATTCCGGGAACGATGGACCTCCCCGAATACGACGTCGATCAATGGGGCCGACCTCGTTACGGAGGTGTATCCGTTGCAATCGCTCACGAAATCGAGCAGCGAACGGGTTACGAAGCTCGAGTCGTGCAGATCGGACATGTTCAACGCGGAGGCACTCCGAGTGCGTATGACCGGATCTTGGCGACACGTTTCGGGCTCGGAACAGTCGAAGCTGCACACGATGGTTCCTTTGGGACTCTGATCGCTCTGAAGTGCTCACAGGTGACGCGAGTGCCGTTGCGGGAAGTCGTCGGCGGCACACGTCATGTCGACCTCGATCTGTTCGAGCAGATTCGCACCGCCTTCTTCGGCTGAGTGACCACGAATCAACTGGAGATGGGAGGCTCGATGATTCCCGGGAAGTCGGGCTGGCTCGTTGCGGCGAAACCCGGAAAGTCGAATGGGGTCAATGGCCGGTCGATGAGCGTGCCATCGGCACGCGGCCACGAAATCTGACGACCCTCGACAAGGATGCGAACTTCAACGGTTTCTGGGCGTTCACACAGTGTCCACACGATTTGTGCCAGTGCATCGACGAGGTTGTCGCCGAGGGCGCTTGTCAGCTCCTCGGAGAGATCGACTTGAACCGTTCCTTGGCCGAACTGCGGTTCGCTGATCACGATGAGTCCTGCGGGAATACTGGACTTGAGCCCGCTTCCGGCCTCGCTGCTCGTCGGACCATCGAACAGCACATCGAGAATCGCTTCGTACGGCTGGGAATTCTCATCGACATCGCGTTTGACGGTTGTCAGCTTTGCCGAGCCCTGTTCCACGGCCCGACTGTCGATGAGGTAGATCCTCTCCACTCCCGAGGTCGAGCCCTGAGGAAGATCGTCGAATCGGTCCCAGTCGGACCAGGTTCGGGGTGAGTCCTCGGTGCCGATCGAGCAGCCGCTCAAGAGAACTGCAGAGCAAAAGAACACGCAGACTCGTCGCCTGCTTCCGATGAAGCCTCGCAACTTCTCGAGATGGAGTGACGCAGGCGATCGACTCACAGTTTCACCGTCGGAAGTTCGAGGACGAAACAAGCACCCTTTTGGCCATCAGTACGATCTTCGACCCAGACGCGGCCCTGGTGCAACTTCACATGTTCGACAACGAGGGAAAGTCCGAGTCCGGCACCCTCTGATCCGCTGCGCCGTCCCGCAGATGCTCCGCGTGCGAACCTTTCGAAGATGAGTTCGCGTTCGTCCGGCGCGACGCCCGGACCGTGGTCCTCGACCGCAATCCTGACACTTGGGGATATCGGGCTTTCCTTTGGGACGGACACCGTGATGTCCAAGTCGCCTCCGCCGTATGCGAGGCCGTTGTCGATGAAGTTCGCAATGACTCGGGCGAGCCGTCGGCGATCGCCTTGTACCAGCAGTTCCTCCGCCTCCGAGTGGATCTTCAAGCGTGTCTGCGGGGCGCTGCTGATTGCAATCGCCTGGCGAACGAACTCCGCGACGCCGAATTCCTCGAAGTCGAGTCGGATGGCGCCGGCATCGAATCTCGAGATCTCCAGAAGGTCTTCGACGAGTACTTGGAAACGATGGACGTCAGCCACCAGGAGGTCGAGGGCCGTTTGAGCACGCTCGGGCATTTCAGCACGGCGCGACTGCATCACTTCGACAGATGTCGTCATCGTCATCAGTGGAGAGCGCAATTCGTGACTGACATCGGATGTGAAACGGTTGTCGCGTTCGATCCGTGTTTGGAGCGCCCGCGCCATCTCGTTGAACGACGTCGTGATCATCTCGAGGTCGGGATCGTCGGTGGACTCCATTCGCGTGTCCAGTCGCCCGCTCGCGATGGCCTGCGCAGCGCGACTCGCAGCAGTGAGCGGCCTCACGGCTCTGGATGCTGAAACGATGCCGAGGAGAATGCCGAGGAGTGTCGTGGCAGCAGTGGCGATGAAGAGAATTCGACTGATGCTCTCGAGAGTCGATCGGACGTCCTCCAGACGTGCCAATTCGAGGTAGACGGCACTTTGAGGAGTGCCATTCGTCTGGAAGCGAAGTGGGAATCCCATGGCCAAGTAGAGACCGCCTTCGATCTCGACCCGCATGAACTGGGGAAGATCGGTTCGGAGAACCTCATCGGCGAGTTGTCGAGGGACGGGATTGTCCGCGAATTGCGTCGCGACGGGTCGCCATTCCCCATCGATGATGAGCCCCGATTGACGCAAGGCGTTGTTCTGCATCTCGGTCTCTGCATTGCTGACACTCGTCTGAATCCACCGGTTGACCTCTTTGGCATTCGGCGACGCCGAGTCGAGAGCGAGAGCTTCGCGTTCTTCGACGACGCTCGAACGCGTCAGGTTGTAGGTCGAGATCGCGAGGAAGGCCGACAAAGTGAGGCTTCCGAGACCGAAGGTCATGAGAATACGGGCCCTCAGGCCGAATCGACCACGACGGCGACGGCTGTCGGACTGCGTGTCGGGTAGGACGACTCCACGCGGATCGAGAGGCGGCTTGAGCGAGAAGCCGGAGGTGGGTCGCTGAGCAGCAGCCAAGGTCGGTCAGCCCTGGAGCCGATAGCCGAGACCTCGCACGGTGACGACGTGACGAGGATTGGCTGCGTCCTCTTCGACCTTGGTGCGCAATCTGCGGACATGAACGTCGACGAGTCGTCCGTCTCCGAAATAGCCATAACCCCAAACTTGATCGAGCAGTTGCTCTCTGCTCAGGACCTTTCCAGGATTCTGGGCCAACTCACAGATGAGTCGGAACTCGGTCTTGGTGAGATGGACCTCCTCGCCGCCCTTGAGAACCTTGCCCTCGTCAGGCAGAACCTCGAGTTCCCCGAAGGTGAGACTGGGTTGGCTCGGATTCGCCGGTCGAGCTCGACGCAACAGCGCACGAATTCGCGCCGACAGCTCTTTGGGCGCGAAGGGCTTGGTGAGGTAATCGTCGGCTCCCGCTTCGAGTCCTGCGACCACATCGTGCGTGTCGGCACGCGCAGTGACCATCACGATCGGAACGTCACTTGCCTTGCGAATCGTGCGACAGAGTTCGAAGCCATCGATCCCCGGCAACATGATGTCGATCAGGACGACATCGGACGGCTGACGAAGGAACAGGATCACCGCTTCCTCGCCGCTTGCAGCCTCGTCGACAGCCCAACCTTCGTCTTCGAGCGCGAGTTTGACCGCGGCTCTGATGCGATCATCGTCTTCGACTGCCAGGATCCTTGTCATCGCCCTCCATCTTGCCCGATGGGCAAGGCCTCGTCGTGATCACCCATGGATCCGGGTCACGAGAACAGGGCGACGAGGTCGGCATGAATGAGCGGTCCGCTTGCCAGAACTTCGCCCCGAGTGACCGGATTCCCAACGAAATCGGTCACCTTGGCACCTGCCTCTCGAGCGATGAGGATTCCGGCGGCCATGTCCCAAGGCTGGAGATTTTGCTCGAAATATGCATCCAGACGGCCACAAGCCACGTAACACAGATCGAGTGAGGCCGCGCCGATACGCCTGATGTCTCGAAGGTTCATTGCCCGCTCGACGAGCGCATCCCACTGTTGTCGGCGGACAGCCGGATCGTAGGAGAAGCCGGTTCCAATGAGCGCGAGCGACACCGAGGCCTGATTCGAACATCGCAAGGCCTCACCATGGAGCCATGCTCCATGTCCGCGTGCTGCCACGAAGAGTTCGCGAACCGCGGGTGCATAGACCGCGGCTGCAATCGCCCCATCGCCATCGACGGCCGCGATCGACACTGCGTAACCGGCGAGGCCGAAGGCGAAGTTCGTCGTGCCATCGATCGGGTCGACGACCCACGTGATGCCGGATGAACCGCGAACCGTTTCGCCTTCTTCGCCGAGAATTCCATCGTCGGGGCGCCATTGCGTGAGACGGCATCGAATCAATGCTTCGGCACGTGTGTCCCACTCGGTGACGAGGTCTGTGGGGGAAGACTTCGTATCGACACGTCCGACGCCGCCACGCCGACCATCAGCGACCAGATCGCCGACCTCGCGTGCGATGCGCGCAGCAAGGTTCATCGACCGGATCGGATCTTTCGTCGACAACGGAAGGTCCTCAGTTCTCGCTGGAGGATGTGCGGTTGGAGTCTGCAGAGCTGCGCAATTCGACGTCTCTCCATTCCCCGAGTGCGCGCAATACGAGCACCGCGACGATTGCCGTGCCGCCTGCTGCGATGATCGATCCGGCAAGAAGTCCGATGCCGAGCGGAATCGAACTATCGCCCGAGTACTGGATGTCGACCAGCGCATATCCGATCAGTCCACCAGCAACGCCTCCGAGGAGAATGCTGGCAAATGCCAATGCGCGAGCGAGCGGAGAAGGAAGCGCGGACAATGGGCGAGGGTCGGCCATGGGTCCATCGTATGCGCCGACCTCCTAGGCTCGGCGTGTGAGCGAGACCGTTCCTGTGCCGGAGTCGCACCTCTTCGAAGGTCGAGGAGTCATCGTCGTCATCCCGACGTACAACGAAGTCGGCAATGTGATCGACGTCGTCCAGAAGGTTCTGCGCGAGCTCCCAGAGTCGAAAGTTGTCGTCGTCGATGACAGCAGTCCCGATGGCACGGCACGCGCGGTCGAGGATTTCTCCCGGTCCGATGCCGAAGGCGGCCGAGTGCGAGTGCTCCATCGTGAACGCAAAGAGGGTCTCGGAGCTGCCTACAGGGCCGGGTTTGCCGACGCCATGGGTCATGGGGCGGCGATCTGTGTCCAGATGGATGCAGACCTGTCGCACGACCCGACATACCTGCGTGAGATCGTCGCGGCAGTGGCGCTCGGTGCGGATGTCTCGATCGGCAGTCGCTACATCCCTGGGGGAAGCATCGAGAACTGGCCACCCGTTCGAAGGTTCCTTTCCCGGTGGGGCAATCGTTTTGCAGCCGGAATGCTCGGCCTGGCGGTGAACGATGCAACGAGTGGCTACCGAGCGTATTCACGCTCGATTCTCGACCGAATGAACTTTTCGGCTGTCGTCGCGGAAGGGTACGGATTCCAAGTCGAAATGACCCATCGGGCGGTGAGGGTCGGCGCTCGCATCGTGGAAATCCCGATTCGGTTCACGGATCGCATACGTGGAGAATCGAAATTGACTCACCACATCATCGGCGAAGCTTTCGGACTCGTCATCGGATTGTGGTACCGAGAGCGACTGTTGAAACGCGGGTATCGCCGCTGAAGCGATCGATGGGCAGATGAGCGACGTGGGAGTTGGGCCCCGAAACGTGGACGACCAACGGACGATTCTCCATGTCGACATGGATGCCTTCTATGTGTCCGTCGAGATGCGGCGCCATCCCGAGTTGCGAGGCCAGCCAGTCGTGGTCGGAGGGTCGGGTGCACGGGGAGTGGTCGCTGCAGCCAACTACGAGGCACGACGATTCGGGGTGTTCTCAGCAATGCCGTCGTCGCGCGCCCGTCGTCTGTGCCCGCATGCGGTCTTCTTGCCGGGCGATCATGGCCACTACACGGATGTGAGCGGGCAGGTCATGGCCATCTTCGGAGACTTCACGCCCGTCGTCGAGCCGATTGCCCTCGACGAGGCTTTCCTCGATGTTTCGGGTGCGATGCACCTCTTCGGCAGCGGGCCGACGATTGGTCGACGAATACGCGACCGAGTGGATCAAGAACTCGAGTTGCCGTGTTCCGTCGGTGTCGCTTCGACGAAGTTCGTCGCCAAGCTGGCATCGAAGAAGGCAAAGCCGCGGATCGGACAGCACGGAATCCAACCGGGTGTCGGTGTGTTCGAGGTGGCGCCGGGCCATGAGCTCGAGTTCCTGTGGCCCTTGCCCGTTTCCGACCTTTGGGGCGTCGGTCCAGCAACATTGGTGAAGTTGGAGCGCGTCGGAGTTCGCACAGTCGCGGACCTGGCAGCTCTCGATCTCGTCGTCCTCGAGAGAATCGTGGGACAGGCCAATGGTCGGCATCTCCACGATCTTGCATGGGGACGCGATCATCGAGCGGTGATTCCCGAGAGAGACGCGAAGTCGATCGGCCGAGAGGAAACTTATCTCCATGATCTCCACGACGTGGATGAGATTCACACGGAACTCGTCCGGCTCTGTGATGACGTTGCATCGCGTGTCAGGGCTGCAGATGGAGCCGCACGTACGGTGACGCTCAAGGTGCGGTGGTCGACTTTCGAGACGGTGACTCGCTCCGTCACCCCGGGGTCTCCGTTGTCGACGGGACCGAGCATGGTGCACGCGCTCGAACCGATCGTGGCGGGACTCGTGAAACGCGGGGGAATTCGACTCCTCGGCGTGAGCGCGAGTGGACTCTGTGAGCCGATCGAACAGCTGTCACTTCTCGACGGGGCTGGAACGATCGAACCCATGACGTCGTCGGATCACAATCGAGCATGGAGTCCGGCAAGCCGTGCTGTCGACGAAATTCGACAGCGATTCGGCCGTTCGGCGATTGCCCCAGGCAGCATCATCGGTCGACGATCCCGATCGTCGCCGTGGGGGCCACAGGTCGACTCGAATTCCAGTGAGGACGAGGGCACGCTGTCATGACAGTTCGTGGGGTGACATTCGAGCCATCGGCGGGATCCTTCCCTGCGTTGCCATTCCCCGACAACTCTGGGAGACTGACGATGCCGGAGTTCGAACAGTCGAACGTTCGAACTGGTCGGCTGAAGTGAGGAGGTGGAACCATGGCCCTTTCCGATGACGAGCAGCGGATCCTGCGTCAGATCGAACAGGAGTTGCAGAACGATTCGAAGTTCGCGCAGGCGGTGTCTCCGTCGGGTCTCTACACACACTCGGTTCGGACGGTTCGGTGGGCGATCGTCGGTCTCATTGCGAGCCTTGCCGTCCTCGTCACCCTGTTGCAGTTCCATTTCATCGCAGCGTTTGCAGTCTTCATCGTCATGGTGGCCTTGTTGGCGATCATCGAACGCAATGCTCGCGCCATGGGCAAAGCGGGAATTCAAGACGTTGCAGGAGCCATCCGCAAAGCTCGGATGTCGGCCGGTCGTCGTTTTCCCTGAACGCGATCACCGTGGTGTCGAACCGCCCTCGAGTCTCCACACGGCGATCGGGTCGATTCGCGCTCGCAGTCTGAGCGCGAGAGCCAGGCGCCGTCGTCGGTCGGCGAGGTAGAGGGCTCCGCGAGCGAGCAGATCCGATTCGGTTTCGGCAGACACTTCGAGTCGGTCGAACAAGATCTGTGTCGTGACGTCAGCGAGCTCGAAGATGTACGGGTCGTCGTCATACAGGCGCGAGTTGGCTATTGCTGCAACCTCCATCGGGGACAGCGATCGAGAAATCTCTCCACGTTCGAATTCGTAGAGTGCGACACAGCGTCGCCAAAGAATCAGGATCGGCAGTTCGTGTCGGCGACTGATCTGCCATCGAATCAAGCGCGGGAGTCCGATCACCCACACTGCGATCAGGGCGATCGAGAGCGCGATCAAAACGTACATCCGAACCCCCGAAGACGCCGTCGAATCATCGACGGCCAATTGATTGCTCGGGAGGGGAGTCATCGAAGTCGTCGGGGACATGTCGATCGAAGACGGAGTCGTCGTCGTGGTCGTCGTCGTGGTGGTCGTCGGAGTCTCGGAATCATCGGCTTGCTCTTCGGGCACATTCGTGTACTGCGAGTTCGGTGCACCTCGACCGGGAGTCGGTTCGAAAAGAACCCAGCCCAGATCATCGAACCACACCTCGGGCCAAGCGTGAGCGTGGATCGATCGCACAGTGAAATCCGTTGCGCCGGACTCCTCGACGCTTCGATCCCCTGGAGTGAAGCCGATCGCTACACGCGCAGGTAATCCGAGTGCGCGCGCGAAGAGTGCAAATGTCGACGAGAACTGTTCGCAGTATCCGCTTCTGCGCTCGAGGAATTCGAGCGTCGCCTCAGGTTCGCTCAACGCGGGAACATCGAGTGAATAGGTGAACTGCGTTCGGAAGTGGTCCTGGAGGGTGAGTGCCTGTCGATAAGGAGAGAGCCCTGGGGGGACGATCGTCGCTGCGATCGCTCGGAGTTGCTCGATCTCATCGTTGTCGGGAAGCTCGAGATACGCGTCACTCGGGGCATTTTTCGACGTTGCAGCCTCGAGTCTCTCTGGACGCGGAGAGAGCATCGTCGAGACCATTTCGTAGGCGTCGCCCGTTCGAAGACCCGTGCCGCCCATGATCAGACTTCCAGTATCAGGTTCGAAGAAGAGACTCTGTGACGAGGCCCTCAATCGTGTCGGGGTAGCGGCGACAGGAGCAAGGCTTCCCGTGAGCGACTGAACTTCGAACCTCTGATAGTTGTCGAACGAGTCGACTCCGGAATCGGCGACGCCGACCGGAGGACTGAGGGCACCCGCCGCCGAGTCGAGAAGATCTTGGGCGATGGTCCAGGTCGAACCGTCGAAATCCGGAAGCGCGCTGACTCGCCAATACGAGGCTTGATCCGCGCGAACCGTGAACAGCACCTGGCTCGATGGTTCGGTCAACTGTCGGCGGAGGTCCACGAGGGGTTGCAGTTCTCGTGCCTCACCTTGAGCCTGTTGTGTCAGCCATGCCTCTTCGCCGGCGCCTGGCAGTAGTGGGCCGATCGATGCGGCTGCGAGTCCGACGATTGCGGCAAACGCGAGCGCAGCTATCACGGAGCGAATCGACGCCATCAGGGGGATCGAAGTCGTTCGCGCAGAACCCTCATCCTCTCGTCGGACTCGAATTCGCCTGAGAAGGACCGTCGCAAGAATCGCAGCGGTCAGCCACGCAACAGAGACCGCCACGCGATGTTGCCCGGTTCCAACTGTTGCGACGATGAACAGAGTTGCTGCAGCGGGCACGAAGACCTCGGCGCGACCCCCGTAGCGAGACGCGAATGAGTCCGTGACGGCAGCCACGAACGCGATCACGAAGAGCGACATCGTTCCGAACCCGCTGGCGAACTCGACCGGGGTGACCACATCGCCGATGAGGTCCCATGCTCCGCGTAGATCGGTCGACATCGCCTCCCAACTCGCAGACAAAGGGAGGCCGAATCGCAGCGAATCTCCGAATCGAACCCATCCGACCGCGAGGAGGATCGAGATCGGCGCGAACAAGAAGGAGGCGACGGCAGGGAGAGGGAGCGAACGGGCGAGGATTCCACAGGCGTGCACGATGAGTGCGACGCCGATCAAATGCCAGAAGAAATCCCATGTTCCAAAGACCTGGATGAACGTTCCAGCCGTGACCGCGGACATTGCGAACGTCGGGAGAGCGAAGAGGGCTTCAGTGCGCAGACGGCTGACAAAGGGTGTCTCGGGGGCAACGGCGGTCGTCATGAAACCTGGACCCTCCGGCTGAGACGTGCCCAGTCGTCGGTGAACGCGGCAAAGTCCTCCACGCGAATGCCGAACCATCGTTCGGGCAGTTGTGGTACTGGATCCCCATCGCAGCAGATGACGATCGCAATCGATGAACCATGCATCATTCGATGAGTTCGTTCGAGCCATCCGTAGTCGCGTCGGCCACAGATGATGACGGGGACGGAGATCAAGGTCCGAGTGCCGACACTGCGCGGGACCGGCTCTCTGTCCGAAGTCGCCAACAACGCCAGCGATCGCATCGCCTCGCGGCGAGTCGTTTCGTCGATGATCGCATCGAAGACTCCAGGGTCCGCGTGAAGTCCGAATGACAGACGAACGGCGAGGTCCGACTCTTGCACCGGGGGAATGGAACCAACGAAGGAAGCGGCAACTCTGATCGCGTTCTCGAAACTCTCCTCGGAGTAGGAGAATGATGCATCGTCGACGAAGACGTCGAGGAGAATTCCGGATCGAGACTCGAACTCGTTGATGACGAGCGAATCTCGGCGGGCAGAGGCCCGCCAGTTGACGAGACGGGCGTCGTCACCGGGCGCGTACTCCCGCAGAGAGCGAAACTCGAGTTCCGATGCAAGGTTCCTGGTGAGCGATTCGATTGCACGAATCAACTCTCCTTCGCAGACGCGAGGGAGTGGCAGGGCGATCGAGTTCCATGCCGGGCTGACGATGATCTCGTCGGTCGCTCCGATTGTTCGCGTCCTGTGCGTCAGGCCGAGAGGGTCGCCGAACGTTGCTGTCGCTGGTCCGAGTGTGACAACACCTCGCCGTTCGACTTGGAATCGATAGCGGCTGATGATCTTTTGTCTGCGGCGAAGTGGCGGAACTGAAATGTCGATGCGCCCGACCTGCGACGGAACTTGCGAGGAAGCCACTCGGGAGACATTGGTCTCGATGATGAAGTCGCTGAATTCGAATCCGGGTGAACTGCGAACGGCCTGAAGTGTCAGTTCGACGCCGATGGCTTGACCGACTCGAGGTTCACGAGATGAGATTCGTCGCTCGACATCGACCAACACCACCCGTGCTCGGGTGATCACCACTGCGACGATCGACGCGACGACGAGTCCAGTGCCGATCACGTACATTTCGAGGAGCCCGAAGACTCGTCCGATTCCCACGATGCAGGCGCCGAGAAGGGCAAGTGCAGCAGCCGACCCGGCACGCATGTCAGCGACCGGACGGAACTGGCACCGATTCGAGGACCTCCGTCATCGCGTCAGCCCGAGTCATCCCTTGCGCAGCGACGTCGTGGCGGAGATTGATTCGATGTGCGAAGACGGGAAGTGCCAACTCCTTGACGTCATCAGGTATCACGTAGTCGCGCCCACGTGAGGCTGCGAGGGTACGTGCAGCACGAGCCATCTGAACTGTTGCACGCGGTGAAAGGCCGAGAGCGATCGCCGGATGCCTCCTGGTCGCGTCGGCAATGTCGACGAGGTAGTGCCTGATCGATTCGACCATCCGTACTTGGGCGGCAGCCTTGATCATGATCGCAACGTCAGCGACGTCGACCACGGGGGTGATGTCCGTGCTGTGAGCGGTGAAGCTCGGATCGAGAATGGCCATTTGTGCTTCACGATCCGGATAGCCGATCGCCATGCGAATCAGGAACCGATCGAGTTGGCTCTCGGGACGTCGATGGGTTCCATCGTGGTCCCTGGGGTTCTGGGTGGCGATCACGAGGAAGGGGCTGGGGAGCGGACGTGCCTCGCCGTCGACGGATACTTGACGTTCTTCCATCGCTTCGAGAAGAGCTGATTGGGTCTTGGGTGAGGCGCGGTTGATCTCGTCAGCCAGGACGATGTTGGCAAAGAGCGGACCGGGGTGGAATTCGAAAGCTTCTTTGGTCCTGCTCCAGACGGAAACCCCGATCAGATCCGAAGGAAGAAGATCTGGGGTGAACTGAACGCGTTTCCACGAGCAATTGATCGAAGCAGCAAGTGCCTTGGCAAGGCTCGTCTTGCCGACGCCTGGGATGTCTTCGATCAGGATGTGCCCATCGGACAGCAGGGCAACGAGTGCAAGTTCGATGGCGCTGCGCTTGCCTCGCAGCGCAATTTCGACGTTGTCGGCAATCGATCCGAACAGACCCGAGAACGTCCGAGAGGTGCGATTCACAGCCGGTTGAACCGATGGGGACACGTCGATCACGCTAGACGGAAAACTTGGTCGTTCGATTGTCGTGTCATGAATGACCCCGACTCCCGTACAGTGCACGTGGGATCTCGGGTCGTTCCCGGAGAAATCGCTGTGAACCAACCGTATGACAACTGACACTGAAGTGACGCGAAACACAGGAACGCTGGCTCTGCACATCGGTGGGAGCAAGTTCTCTGCTGGTGTGGTCTCCTCGAGTGGCAGCATCTTGTTACGCGACCGTGTCCCGACACCAGGTCGTGATCCGTGGACGGTGGTGTCCGGCCTCGTCAAGAGAATCTGCGCGGCTGCCGATGACATCGACATCGATGGCTGTGGGGTGTCGATCAGCGGTCCTGTGAACGTGCGAAAAGGGACAGCGGCGCCACTCAACATCTCCACGTGGAAAGACTTTCCCTTGGCGAATTCGGTCGCAGAATTGACCGGCACACGTACCGTCATCGACAACGAGGCCAAAGCTCTCGCTCGCGGAGAAGCTTGGGTCGGGGCTGCCGTGGGCGAGTCGGACTTCCTCGCGGTCTACATCGGATCGAGCGTGTCAGCGGGATTGGTGTCAGGAGGACGCGTTCTCGACGGCAACTTCGGCAATGCAGGTTTTCTCGGACACATGGTCGTCGACCCCAAAGGGCGTGAATGTCGATGTGGTAGCCGGGGATGTCTCGAGGCCCATGTTTCGGCTCGGGCAATCGAAGCTGAGACTGGACATCCGCCGGCTTATGCATCTCACGCTCTGATCGAGCGCAACGCTGTGATGGTGGGTCGAGTCATTGCCTCGGCATTGGCGGTTCTCGACGTTCCCAAGGTCCTGATCGGCGGCAGCGTCGTTGGAACATGGGGCGAACCGTTCGTGAAGGGAGTCGAGAGTGAGATTCGTGCTCGTGCTCGTCTCGACTTCACTCGGGAAGTCGAGCTTGTCGAGGCCTCACTCGGCAGTTACGGGGTGCTCGTCGGAGCAGCAGCTCTCGTTCGTCATCGGCTGGATGGCGAGTCGTGAGTGGCCGTCGCAATCTGGTGCACACCGTTGGATCGGTGTTGGCTCGACCGAGACTGTGGGGCGTGGCCATCGGAGTCCTACGGTCGCATCTCGTGACAGGTGGTGGAGTCGAGCGTTCTCGTCTTCCCCACCTCGCAGAGGACTACATGGCCTTTCGTCTGGAGACCCAGTACGGAACCTCGAGGGCTGTGACCACAGCCGACACTGCAGATGTGCTGAAATACTTGGAGTGGGTGAAGGACTGGAATTCCAGACGATGAGGGTCGAAGCTCGAGCGACGTTCCGTCGAGCGGCGTTCAGGTGACGTGACATGCGCAGCGCTCTGGTTCTGAATGCTTCATTCGAACCTCTGAGCGTCGTTCCGAGCCGTCGTGCTGCGTGCCTCGTTCTCGATGAGAAAGCAGAGGTCGTCGAACACGATGGAACTCTGCTGAGATCAGAATCTCTCAGCCTGCCCAATCCGCTCGTCATCAGGCTGCTGTACATGGTCAAGGTTCCCTATCACCGTCGCACGGCGCTGTCGCGCCGTGCCGTCTTCGCACGTGACGACCACCGCTGTCAATATTGCGGGGGAGTGGCCGATTCGATCGATCACATCGTGCCGAAATCTCGCGGGGGACTTCATGTTTGGGAGAACGTTGCTGCTGCGTGTCGGCGCTGCAATCTGGACAAGCGCGATCGAACTCCTGATGAGGCCGGCATGAAACTCGCACAGCACCCACATGCTCCACGCGAATTGGCGTGGGTGACCGTTGCGGTCGGCAGAGTGCCAGACGCTTGGAGGCCGTACTTGGCCCAGGCATCTTGATGAATGGCGTTCGTGTCGAAGAGTTCTCCGGCCGCGCGGGAGATTTTCATGCTCGTGAACTGCCAGATGATCGACTGGTGCATCTGTGGTGGTTCGAAACCGAGGTCGAGGCAGTCGTTCTCGGTTCGACCCAGCGCGATGAGGTGATCGATGTCGCGATGTGTCGACGCTCCGGCGTCGACATCGTTCGACGGAGAAGCGGTGGCGGAGCGGTTCACCTGACATCGTCAGGGATTGCATGGCTCGACGTGCTGCTTCCCGTCGAGCATCCGTTGTGGAATCGCGATGTCACGACTTCGTCGTTCTGGTTGGGGGAAGCGTGGGTGGAATCACTCTCCTCGCTCGGCATCGAGGGTCTTCGTCAGCATCGAGGCCGTCTCGAGCGCTCGGAGACGTCCGATCTGATCTGCTTTGCGGGAAGGGGACCGGGTGAGGTGTTCCTCGGCGATGGGTCGAAAGTGGTCGGTATCAGTCAGCGCCGGACTCGCAGTCATGCACGGTTCCAGTGCGCTGTTTCTCTCGCGTGGGATCCGGTTCGACTCCTCGACTTGTTGAGCGAACCGAAACCGGATCTTGTCGATGTGGCGAATGCCGGCAGCTCGCTGTCGATCGACAGGGCAGACCTGATCGCTCAGGTGACAGCATCAGTGATCGAACGTTTGACATCCTGACATTGCGCTTCTCGAGCATGCGGAATTCTGGTCTGCCCGTGTCGATCGTGTGCTCGGGCGCGA
>JBDLRO010000124.1:0-11588 GCA_039800025.1 Actinomycetota bacterium
GTCGGTCCCGAGATCAAGTTGATCCAGGATCGCTTGATCGAACTCGGTTTCGATCCTGGAGTCCCCGATGGTGCATTCGGCGGGCGCACCCAGCAGGCCATCTGGGCGTTCGAGAAGTTGATCATGGGTACCAAGTTCGACGAAGTCACGGGCAAAGTGACCAACGCGATGTGGGACCGCATGCAGGACCCTCTGCTCATCATCCCGCGTCGTCCGAACTCCACCCCGAATCACACCGAGGTCTATCTCCCTCAGCAGGTTCTCATCGTGTTCCACGATGACAAACCCGAGTTGATCACCCACATTTCGTCGGGTGATGGCATGCAGTGGTGCGAAGAAGTGACCATCTCTCCTGGTGAGATCGGAAACGAGGGTGGGAAGACGGCGATCAAGAAGGGTATCTGCGGGGTGTCGTTCACGCCTGGTGGCGTCTTCGAGTACTACCGGCTCGTTCTCGGTCGTCGCGAGAGCCAGTTGGGCGGCATGTACAACCCGGTCTATTTCAACAAGGGGATTGCTGTTCACGGCGCGAAGGAGGTGCCGACCTATCCGGCATCCCACGGTTGTATCCGTCTTCCGATGCATGTCTCGGACTACTACCAGACCCTCGTGGCGAAGGGAGAACAGGTTTTCATCTTCGATGGAGTGAAAGAGCCCGAGCAGTACGGTGAGCAGTCACCGGTCTGGAACTGGACCGACCCGAACTACGTGCCGTCCACGACGACGTCCACAACTGTTGCTCCGTCGACAACGAAGCCGCCGTCGACAGCGGCTCCGACTCCCGCTCCGACTCCCGCTCCGACGTCTCCACCGGTCGAAGTCACGACCACCACACTCCCGCCGGTGTGACGATTCAGGTCCGTCTTCGGCGGATCAAGAAAGACTTTCGAGCACTTCGGTCATCGCCTCGACTTCGAGTTTCTGACCAGTGATCATCGAACGTGCCATCTTTCGCACGTCTTCGTTGGCTGCGTTCTCTGTTGCATATTCCGCCATGTGAATGCCGCCGAGGTGATGCTCGATCATCAATGTCGCGAAGATGCGCGAGGCCTCGTCGCCGGTGGCACGAGCGAATTCGTCGAGTTGCTCCTGCGTAGCGAGTCCATCCATCTCGTCGATGGGAATGGAATGACCCATCCAGCCCATCGCCATGCCGGTGTCATTGACCTCACTCGCCCTGAAAGACCTGAGGAACTGGATCATCCGGCCTGTTTCGATCTGCTGGGTCAACAGAATCTCTTCGGCGAAGAGCAAGAGTCGGGGATGCGGGTCTCGAGTCTCGGTCAGATAGTGCAGTGCCATGTCCACGGCTTGGTCATGGTGGTACCGCATGTCCTGGAGGAAGCCCTCGTCCACCGACGAGTGGTCGGGGCGAGCAGCTGAATCGCCGATGTAGTAGCCGATCCCTGCTCCGAGTATCAGCATGGACAATCCGAGAGCGATGAAGTTCAGCGGATTCTGCCACCAGGGGCGAACCACGATGTCGCGATCGGACTCGAGGGTTGACGGCTCGTTCGGTGTCGGAACAGGGCGATCACTCATGTCGTCAGAGTGCCACACTTCGTTCGATGATCCAATGCACCTCGAGGTGACATCAGTTGATCAGATCTCCTGAAATCACCGTCAACTCGCGTTCACCCGTGATTTCGATCACGAATTCCCAATCGTCGCCGTCGTTGTCGGTCGCAGTACAAGAGAACTGGGTGCCGACCGTCGTCGAAGCGGGTTCTTCGCACTGTGCCCGACTGAACGTGTAGCCGGCTTC
Source organism: Actinomycetota bacterium (assembly GCA_039800025.1). GTDB lineage: Bacteria > Actinomycetota > Acidimicrobiia > Acidimicrobiales > Ilumatobacteraceae > Casp-actino8. The sequence goes on from JBDLRO010000124.1 coordinate 1,766, forward strand.
TTGCGCGAGTTCAGGGCTCTGCAGGAACTTCTCGCCCTCGGTCTTGAAGTCCTGAGGGCTGGTCGAGCATGCGGAGAGCATGCCAGCCACGACGATCACCGCTGTCACGGGGATGATGCGATTGGAAACGTACCGACTCATAGTGATTCTGCCTTCACGATGTCGACCGTAGCGGTCGCACGGACGAGCGAGAGCGCGCCATGGAATCGATGGTCACGATCGCGAGGGCGATCCAGATCAGGCCGAATCCGATGACGCGTGTAGCGGTGAGCTTCTCGTGATACAGCAGCCAGCCGAGGAGGAAGTTGATCACCGGAACCGAGTATTGCATCGGTCCGAGAACCGTCAGCGGGAGTTTCTGCGCTGCCGATGCGAACAGAAGGAGTGGAACCGCGGTGACGACCCCGGTGAGGAGTACGAGAGTCAGTTGTCCGGAGGACGCCGAGTTGACGACGGAATCGTCGAACCGACTCAACCAGATCATCAAAAGGACCGCTGGAACAACGAGCACCACGGTCTCGGACATGAGGCTCTCGAGAGGTTGCAGGGAGATCTGGCGTTTCAACAATCCGTACAGCGCCCAAGTGGAGGCCATGGCAAGTGCGTAGAACGGAACGCTGCCGTAGCCGAGCGTCAGAACGACCACAGCAATTGTCGCGAGCACAGCACTCGACAATTGCAGAGGACGCAGCCGTTCGTGCAGGACTTTGACCCCCAGGAGCATCGTTCCGAGGGGGGCGATGAAGTAGCCGAGAGCAGCTTCGATGACCTTTCCCTCGCTGACCACAACGACATATGTCGTCCAGTTGATCGCCAGCAGGAGTGCCGTCAAGGCCATTCGACCCCAGAGGCGCTGGCGAGTCACCGCAGTGAACATCGGCATGAGTCGCCCTCGAAGAGCGAGCACGCCGGCGAGCAGAAGAGCGGACAGGACGATTCGATACCCGATCAATTCGAGCGGCGCAAAATCCTGGAGCACCTTCCAATACATCGTGATCAATCCCCACAGGATGTACGCAGACATTCCGGCAATGGTTCCGCTGCGGTCCACCGAGGCTTGGCCTTCAGGTGCACCCCGAAGGACCGATGACGACATGACATCTTCCTATCACCCCGATACCCGCCGCTCCCAGAACCCGTCGCTCCCGGAACAATCAGTTGTTCCGTATGGGGCACTCGATCGCCCGGTATCGACCGAGGTCGAGTCCACTAGCGTTCTCGAGGTGGAGGAACGAGAAATGAAGACTCTCGAGTCGACGAGTTCATGGTCTCGGGCGATTGCACTCGCCCCTCCTGCGGATCTGAGTGAACTCTTCTCCAGCGGAGAGGATCGACAGGCAGTGCTGATGCTGCGAGCAGGCGATCTGACCGTCGACTTCACGCGGCAACGCGTGGACGGACCGATCCTCGATGCGCTCGTTGGGGCGTCGATCGAATGCGAGGTGCAGGCTTCGTTCTTGCAGATGGTGTCCGGGAGCCGCATCAATTCGACCGAGAACAGGGCGGTTGGGCACATCGCGTTGCGGATGCATGTCGATGAGTCGTTTCCGGTCGACGGAGTCGACGTCGTGCCGCTGGTGCACGAAACGCTGGAGAGGATGTCAGCGTTCGCCGAAGGAGTCCGGAGCGGAGAGATTCTCGGAGCCACCGGACGGCGGTTCGTCAACGTGGTCAACATCGGGATCGGCGGGAGTGATCTCGGTCCGCGTCTCGTGAGTGAGGCGCTCAGATCCCTGCATCACGAGAGAATCAACTGTCGGTTCGTGGGCAATGTGGATCCGGAAGACCTGGTCTCCAATCTTGTCGGTCTCGATCCCGCGGAGACACTGTTCATCGTCTCATCGAAGACCTTCACGACGGTGGAGACACGAATGAACGCGCGAGCTGCGTCGAACTGGATTCGCCAGCACTTGGGTACAGGAGCCGTTGCTCGACATGTGATCGCCGTCAGTGCGGACGTGGATGCAGTCCAACGCTCGGAAATCGGCGCCGGGATCGTCTTCCCGCTCTGGGACTGGGTGGGTGGTCGGTTCTCAGTGGGATCCGCAGTCGGGCTGTCGGCGATGATCGAAATCGGTCCTCGGGCATTTCGCGACATGCTGGACGGCATGCGGGACATGGACCAACACGTCTCGACTGCTGAGCCCGCGCGCAACGCACCTCTCCTGATGGCTCTCACGGGGATCTGGAACCGTTCAGTGCTCGGTCACTCCACTCGTGCGGTCATTCCGTACGCTCACGCGCTTCGTCGCCTTCCTTCCTACCTCCAACAGCTGATGATGGAGTCGAATGGAAAGAGTGTCCGCAGAGATGGATCGCCCGTCGGTCTCGAATCGTCTGCGGTGATCTGGGGCGACGTCGGGACGAATGCACAGCACGCGTTCATGCAGCTCCTGCACCAGGGAACGTCTGTGGTGCCAGTCGACTTCATCGGATTCGCGCACACTGTCGCCGTGCCGGACCCTGAAGCGAGAGATGCCGAGCGAACCCTTTTCATGAACATGGTCGCGCAAGCACAATCCTTGGCCTTCGGGCGGCAGGGATCGAGTGCCGCACCGCTCGAACTCGGACCGCATCGATCGTTCGGCGGAAACCGTCCGAGTACGGTCGTCGTTGCTCCTGCGCTCACGGCGCGCGTCCTCGGTCAGATCATCGGCTTGTACGAGCACAGCGTGTTCTACGAAGGAGTCCTTCTCGGTATCAACAGCTTCGACCAATGGGGCGTCGAGCTCGGAAAAGAGATGGCTGCGGGATTGATGCGCGCGAGCAGTGCTCCGAACGATTCGACTTCTCCAGCGAGCCGTGCGTCGAAGCCTCTTGTCGACTGGTTCGAGGCCGTGTCGCCATCCCAGAGAACGTGACAGGAGAGCAGTGCATCAACTCGAACGTGTGACGAATTTGCTGGCTCTCCTGCTCAGCACGCGACGACATCTGACGTTCGAAGACATTCGTCAGGAGCTCGCAGGGCAGTACCCCGAGAACTTGGTGGCAGCGCGAGCCGCCTTCGAGCGTGACAAGGCGATTCTTCGCGACGAAGGGATTCCGATCGAGTCGGAAGTCCTCGGAGGCGATCGTGCAGGTTCGACCGGCTACCGAATTCAAAAGAGTGCATACGAACTCGGTGACATCGGATTGACAGCGGAGGAAACAGCAGCCCTTCGCATTGCGGTCGGAGCCTTGAGAATGGGTCAGACCTGGGCGGAGGAAGCGCTTTGGAAACTCGACCTCGGACCAGGATCCGGTACCGAGACTGCCTCTGTTGTTTCGACGTCGCTTCCGGTGGACGCGCGGCTTCCGAGAGTCCACGAGGCGATCGCTCGGCGCAATCACATGGTCTTCACCTATGGAGTGCGTCGACGGACTCTGGCTCCCTTCGGTCTCCTGGCTCGTCACGGGAAGTGGTACGTGGTCGGAGAAGACGTCGAGATCGGCGAGTTGAGGACGTTTCGACTCGATCGGATCGACGGGGACATCGACCTTCTGGCTGATTCCAACTTCGAACGACCCGAGGACTTCGATGTTCGGTCATCGTTTCCAGCCGACCCGAAAGTCCTGCCCGGGGCCATCGACGTGGGGGCAGAGGTAGCCCGAGTTCGCGTCGATTCATCGGACATTGGTGTGGTCGTTTCCCAGTACGGCGAGGGTGCATTGGTAGCGCGCACCCCGGACGGTTCGGGGGTTTTTGAAATCCCGTGCGCCAATGTCGACGCGTTCGTCCATTGGCTGCTCGGATTCGTCGATCGAGCCGAAGTCCTGGAGCCGGCTCCATTACGCGCCCATGTCGTGAACTGGCTCGAATCGATGTCTCGAGGGGTCGTTGTATGAGCCGTCGTGGACCGCGTCCCATCAATGAACGACTGCGCCGGCTGCTGGTGATGCTGCCCTGGCTGATGGAACGGGGATCTGTGCCTACCGAGGAGATGGCGGATCACTTTGGGCTGTCGGTCAAGGAGCTCGTCACGGACCTCACGCTCGTGTCGATGTGTGGCATCTCACAGGATCCGAGAGACCTGATCGACGTGTGGGTGGACGAAGATCGGGTGCACTTCGGTCTTCCGAAGTATTTCGAACGTCCCCTTCGGCTCACCGTGCCTGAGGCATTCTCGCTCGTGGCAGCGGCAATGGCAGCCGAGCAGATGACCGGCGCCGATCACAGCGGTCATTTGGCTGGTGCGATTCGAAAAGTTGCTCGAGCCGTCGGGTTCGACCCGAACCGAGATCTCGCCGTCGAACTCGAGGCCCCTGAATCCGTGGAACGACTCTCTCGAGCATGCGCTGAACACCGTGTCGTCGAATTCGATTACTGGTCGGTCGAGTCCGGCACGTCGACTCGGCGTCGTATGGCTCCTGTCGAAGTCTTCGGCGATGGAGGGCATTGGTATCTGCGAGCTTTCGATCTCGACGTCCAGCGGGAAAAGACGTTCCGTCTCGACAGACTCGATGCGCTCACGGTCACCGAACTTCGCCACGATGTCGAATTGGGTGAGCGCAGGGACTGGTTCAGTACCGCTGACGAGGTTCGTCGCGTCTCGATGCTCGTCGACCCATCCGTGCTTTGGATGGTCGAACAGTACCCATCGGTGGACATCAGCCCCAGCGGCGACATGGTCGAAGTGACGATGCTGGTGAACGGACAACGGTGGCTGGGTCGGCTGTTGCTCAGACTCGGGAGTCACGCCCGCGTCGTCGAACCGCAGGAGTGGACTTCAGTGGGAGCTCAGACCGCCGACCGTGTGCTCGAGGTGTATCGCAGAGCGAGGTGATGCGAGGGTGTCAGCTCGCTTCGCGCAGACGGCGCGAGCGAACTCCGATGGGTGCGGCCACGGTGAATCCGGCCAGGTGACGTTCCTCCTCCGATTCACCACCCCAGTAGCCGTATTCACGGTTGTCGCGGGCGAAGGCCTGGCACTGCAATTGGACCGGACACGAATTGCACATTTTGCGGGCCTGTGCCTCACGCCGGACACGAGCCTGGGGGCGTTCTGCCTTGGGGGGGAAAAACAGATGGGTGCGCCCTTTGCAAATCGCATCGTCCATCCATCCGAGGGGCTGGAAGGTGCTCGGAACATCGAACTCCCGCAACTCGTCGACCCGAATATCGAAAACTTCGAGGAGGGACATCGCCAGCCGCCTTTCCAGAGGTTGAATTTCATTTAACACTAAATCTGGTCAGGGCGGCGGTCAAGGGATTTCTTGGGAAATCCTGCGATCGAGTCGACTCGAAAAGGTCGAAGAATTCAGAGAAGTTCTGCTGCGAGCGAAGCGACTTCGCTGCGCTCACACGTGGTCAAGGTGACGTGGCCGAAGCAGCGCTGACCCCGAAATGCACCGATGAGCACGGCCAGGGCGTTGTTCGACTCGCCCAGATACGGAGCGTCGATCTGACTGGTGTCGCCCGTGAAGACCACCTTGGTGCCGTCTCCGATCCTGGTGAGAATCGTCTTCAGCGTGGTTGGTTCGAGGTTCTGGGCCTCGTCGACAACGACGATCTGTCGGTGCAGCGACCGCCCGCGCAAGAACGTCACCGATTCCAAGGACAGTTGATTGCGAGCGATCAGTTCGTCGATCATGATCCGGGCTTCTCGGTTGGATCGCTGGTCCGTCAAGGCAACGATCGCATCGTGGATGGCCGACATCCAGGGATCGAGTTTTTCTTCGAGGCCGCCCGGCAAGAACCCGACATCGGCCCGGCCGACAGGAACCAAGGGGCGATACACCGACAGTTTCTCGTACCTGCGTTGTTCGACGACCTGGTCGAGTCCGGCGGCGATTGCCATCACCGTTTTACCGGTTCCAGCGCGACCATCCAGGGCGATGACACTGACATCGGGATCGAGGAGCAGTTCGAGCGCGAACCGCTGTTCCTTCGACCGGGGTCGAAGCCCCCATGCTTCAGGTGTCGACTGGCTGAGGAGAGCGAGGTCTCCCCCAACGGAACGCACCAGAGCCGATTGGGATCCCGAGCGCAGGACGGCAAAAGAGTTCTCGGCGAGGACGTGTGGTGGAGCGACATCCACACTGCGTGTCTGCTCACCTTCATAGACGCCATCGATGATGTCGTGCGAACAGTCGATGGTCGTCCAGCCAAGAGGACGAGAGTGACCCGCTCGGCCGGCGATTCGATGTTCATGAGCCTCGAGGCCGAGGTGCGCCGCCTTCAACCTCAGAGCGGCATCGTTGGACACGAGTTTCGTCGGGCACTGAACCGCCTGACCGAGAGCTGCTCCAATGATGCGATTGTCTGGTTTGTCGACCTCCAGGCCGTGTTCGATGAGGAGGTGGCGTTGGATGCCGTTGAGTTCGATCTGGACAGTGGCGTGATCCTGTCGCTCGAAATCCGCGAAGCCGGGTGCTCGGAGGGATGGAGAGCCGATTCGATCACTATCGAGATCGATCTCTCCGGAGTCCTCGGTGGCTCCATCGCCGCCGAGGCGAACGGGCTGCGCGAGGGAGCCCCCGGCTGATTGTCGGATGTCCTCGAGTAGGCGAAGGGCGGCTCGCGCTGCTCGCCCGACATCATCCGGACGACTTTTCAATCCATCCAACTCCTCCACGACCGTGAGCGGGATCACGATGGCGCAGTTGGGGTATGCGGACAGGCAATTCGGATCGGCGATCAGAACCGATGTATCGAGAACCACGCGAGTTCGATGTGGTGACATCACCTCGTTCACCGGTCCATTGTCGTAGCCGGACTGTGCACTGACTCCGGGCAGAAGCGTCACGCAGCCAAGTGTGACGCAGATCGCACCCGTGGTGGTGGATTTCCAGGCGAACTTTTCGTGAACAACCAGCCCGACTCCTTCGGAGTAGCGGTGACGTGTATCCACCCCTCGACTGTCGGAACCTGTCACACTCCTACACGGTGAAGGCCAACGGTGGCCAACGAAGGCACGTTGGTCCGATGGTGAATCGGCGGGTTCTACACGAAGTTCGGGACTTCGATCGCGTCTCGCGTTCGTTGCAGATGCAACTTTTGCATTGCTTGTAATGGCGTCCTCGAACTAATCGAATGTTCGAAGTTCCACACGTGGACTGAGTTGAAACAGAAAGGGATCATCCCATGGCAGCAAAGAAGAAGGCCACCGCCAAGAAGGCACCGGCTCGCAAGAAGTCGGCCGCCAAGAAGGCACCGGCGCGTAAGAAGGCAGCAGCCAAGAAGGCTCCTGCGAAGAAGAAGGCAGCAGCAAAGAAGACTGCAGCGAAGAAGGCTCCTGCGAAGAAGAAGGCAGCAGCGAAGAAGGCTCCTGCTAAGAAGAAGACAGCAGCCAAGAAGGCACCGGCTCGCAAGAAGGCAGCAGCCTGATACGAGCACCTCGACCCGTGTGATATGGGTTCGATCTCGATTGAGCGGGGGCGCAGCCCCCGCTCAATTCATTTTCCGGCATGACGTACGAGTCGGCAGCGTCAGATGTCGGAGATCTTCTTGAAGATTTCCGCACCCGGTCGTGCGACTCTCCTTCCAAGATCCGAGATTCGCTGGCGGATTCGCTGGGCGAATGCCTCGAGGTCGGCCGGATCGACCGCCTTCATCGTGCTCTCGAACTGTGATGTGTGTGCGAGGAGTGCCGAGATCTTCGTTTCCACGGTCGACCCGATGTCCTCGGCATGATCTGGTTCGTCTGCTTCCCAGAGCAGCATGTGTGTGGGTCGGTGGTGCTCGATGCCGTGTTCGCGAAAGAAGTGGGGATCTCGGTCAGCGACAACTGCATCGCACAGGAGGAATCCTGCTGAGCGGTGGTCCGGGTGCAGGCGATATCGCTTCCAAGGGTCGTGGCCGAGGACAACCGTCGGTTTCAAGCGTCGAATTTCCCGAGCGAGACGGCTGCGAAGTTCACGAGTCGCTTCGAGATCCCCATCGATCTGGTCGAAGAAGACGACTTCGCCCCGCGCTCCGAGTCGGCGGGCCGCTTCACGTTGTTCTTCACGGCGAGTCGAGACGAGGGCCTCGATATCGGCGTCGGGATTCCATGTCCCTTTGGAACCATCGGTCAGGACGAGGTGATGGACCACGCAGCCAGCCTGAGCCCACTTTGCGAGAGTCCCTCCGCATCCGAATTCGATGTCATCGGGGTGAGCGCCGACAGCGAGGACGACTGTCGGCGTCGGAAGATCCACGCTCAGGATGTCGTGCAGCGCACCCGATCGAGGGGAGGGAGGTTGACCTGGATCGTTGTCACTGGACTTGTCTCGTGGGGTCGAGGATTTGGTCGAATCAGCGGAGATGTTCATGTGGGATCACTTTCGTGGGGTCGATGACCTGATGTCATCGCATCGACTGGTGGGAGGCCAAGGAGTGTTCGCTCAGGAAAGTTCGAACTCTCGGATGTGCGAGGTCTTCGGGAACGTCCACATCGAGTGCCAGACCGTCGTCCAGATGAATGTCGACACGCAGTTCTCGAGACAGTGCTTGGCGGAGATGTCTGTCGAAGGAACCCGAGCCGTATTCGAACCTCCAATTCTCGAGTGCCTCTCGGTCCAGACGGAGAACGTTCGTGCCGTCGCGCCGCCGGTCAGGGACGATCACGACGTTGGGAAGCGAGTCGTCGAAATGTGCACTTTCCGCACTGGAGAGGTATTTGCGGCCCGTGATCACATCGTCGAGACCTTCGGGTTCGATGATGTCGCCGTGTGCGATGACCAAGTCTGAGTCCGGGTGGCGAATCCGAATGGTGGCGAGTGCTTCCTCGAGCGATGCGTTCAATCCGGTGCTCGTGACGCGAATGGACTCGACGCCGAGTTCGCTCGACCATGTTTCGACCTCATCGCTGTCGCACACCACGATCCGGTCGCATACGACGTGTCGCCTCAGGACCCCTTCGGCGCACACACGCGCGAGTGTCGTGCGATCGGGCCCGGACATGCTGTCGCTCAACCGGGTCTTGGCCGTCGAGAAGTGGCGCAACGGCACGACGAGCGCACACGGGGTCATGTCGCGAGCCTACGGCGACTGCATCGAGCGACCCCAGGTACGCTCCCAGTCGGGCGTGTCCCGGGGGTAGTGAAGGGGGAGTGCGATGAAGGTTGCAGTCATTGGCGCAGGTTCGTGGGGGACGACGGTCGCGGCCCTCGCAGCTGCGAACACGTCGACCGTATTGTGGGCCCGTCGCCCATCTCTTGCCGTGGAGATGCAGGCGACCCGTCGTAATCCGGACTACCTCGATGCCTTTGCGTTGCCTGATTCACTCTCGATCACATCGGATCTCGGAGGAGCGGTCGCCGACGCCGACGTCGTGGTGATGGGAGTACCGTCACACGGATTTCGCGAAGTTGCTTCATCGGTTGCCCTTCACATCCGCCCTTGGGTTCCCGTGGTGAGTCTTTCGAAAGGGCTCGAGCGGAGTTCTCTCAAGAGAATGAGTGAGGTCATTTCCGATGAGATTCCCGGACACCCAGTCGCCGTTCTGACAGGCCCGAACCTGGCCAAGGAGATCATGGAGGGGCAGCCGGCAGCGGCGGTCGTTGCGATTGCCGACACGGTGATTGCAGCGGAATTGCAAAGGATCTTCACTCGTCCGACTCTGCGTGTCTACACGAACCCAGACGTCGTCGGCTGCGAGGTGTCGGGTGTTGTGAAGAACGTCATCGCAATTGCTTCTGGAATGGCCGCAGGAATGGGATTCGGCGACAACACTCGAGCGACGTTGATCACGCGTGGTCTCGCGGAGATGACGCGCCTCGGTCTCGCTATGGGCAGCGACGGCTTCACATTCGCCGGTCTCGCAGGAATGGGAGACCTGATCGCAACCTGTTCGTCCACTCAGAGTCGAAACAACACAGTCGGTCGCCGTCTCGGTGAAGGTGAATCGATTTCCGATATCAC
>JBDLRO010000125.1:0-5314 GCA_039800025.1 Actinomycetota bacterium
TTCTCAAGGGCGAACTTCCCGACAGCGCCCAACTCGACCAGTGGATTCAAGATGTCACTCATCACACCTTCATCCACGAGAACATGCGCAAGCGCTTCGTCGACGGCTTCCATTACGACGCTCACCCCATGGGAATGTTCGTCTCAGCAGTCGCGGCCCTCGGGACCTTCTACAACGACGCCAAGGACATCGAGGACAAAGACAGCCGGGACAAGCAGATTCTCCGCTTGATCGCGAAGATGCCGACTCTGGCAGCGATGTGTCACCGTTTCTCCGTTGGTCTTCCGTTCGTCTACCCCGACAACGAAATCTCATTCGCTGCGAACTTCCTGAACATGATGTGGAAAGTCGGTGACTACCACGTACATCCGGTCCTCGAACGCGCAATGGATGTCCTGTTCATCCTGCACGCGGACCATGAACAGAACTGCGGAACGACTGCAATGCGCATCGTCGGTTCCAGCCATGCCGATCCCTACTCCGCCTGTTCCGCTGCGGCGGCTGCTCTCTATGGACCATTGCACGGAGGAGCCAACGAAGCCGTCGTTCGCATGCTCGAAGACATCGGCACTCTCGACAACGTTCCTGCATTCATCGAATCGGTCAAGGCAGGCCAGGGACGTCTGATGGGATTCGGCCACCGTGTGTACAAGAACTACGACCCGCGAGCCAAGATCATCAAGCAGGTGGCCTACGAAGTGTTCGAAGTAACCGGCAAGAATCCTCTCCTCGACGTAGCACTCAAACTCGAAGAGGTCGCTCTGACGGACGAGTACTTCACCAGCCGTCGTCTCTACCCCAATGTCGACTTCTACTCGGGGCTCATCTATCAGGCAATGGGATTCCCGATTTCGATGTTCACGGTCCTGTTCGCGATCCCTCGTACGGCTGGATGGCTCGCGCATTGGCAGGAACTGTTGGCTGACAAGGATCAAAAGATCAGTCGACCGCGACAGTGGTACACGGGCGCTGACGCTCGGGACTACACACCTCTCGCCTCCCGCTGACGCCAGAACGATGATCGCTGAAGTCGATCCTCTCGCTCCTCAGGAATCGACGTCGCGCTCCGCGCCCTCGTGGGCGAGAGCGCTGTTCGGACTTCTGAGTGGCGCATCGGCTCTCTCGATCTCTTCACTCCTCGCAGCACTTCTCTCCACGTGGTCTGCTGTCGATGCAGTGGGGAGTTCATTCATCGATCGAACTCCCGCGTGGTTGAAGGACCTTGCCATTGCTTGGTTCGGCGACGACAACAAGACGGTACTGCGAATCGGCATCTTCGTCGTTCTGGCGGTCCTCGCGTTGACGCTCGGTCTTGCGAGCCGCACGTCTCCGACTCCCATCCTTCTCGGAAACGTCTTCTTGGCCGTTCTCGGAATTGTGGCGATCTCCGAACGGCCAGGGGCCATCGGTCGAGCGATCGGCGCCCTGCTTCTTGGCTGTGCGCTGGGATGCGCTGTGTCGGTTCTTCTCTGGCGTTCCATGACGCACCGTCTGCGTCGCCGAAGCACGCCATCGGAATCGCAGGCGCCACGCGGATGGGACCGGCGTTCATTTCTGATCGCAGCGACTGCCGTCGCCGCCGGCTCCGCTGGCGCCGCTGCAGTCTCGGTCCGCAAGGAGCGGCTCGATGCGAGCAGGATCGAAGCCCAGCGTCCGGCGACGCTTCCGCAAGTCGGAGTGGATCGTCGAGCCGTCACTTCTCCCGCAGACGCGCACCCTGACATTCGCTTCATCACTCCGAACGAGGAATTCTTCCGGATCGACACAGCTCTGTCGTTTCCTCGTGTCGATCTCGGTCGATGGGAATTGCGCATTCATGGACTCGTCGAAGAAGAGATCAGACTGAGCTATCAGGATCTTCTCGATCTGCCCCAGACCGAGCGAACCATCACTTTGTGTTGCGTCTCGAACGAAGTGGGAGGTCCCTACATCGGCAACGCCGTCTGGCAAGGCGTGCTCCTCGCTGACATCCTTCGATCGGCGCGCATGTCACCGGAAGCCGAGCAGGTCTTCAGCACCAGCCTCGATGGATGGACCTGTGGCTTTCCGGTGGAGAACGCGCTCGATGGTCGCGACGCCCTCATCGCAATCGGAATGAACGGTGAACCGCTCCCGCTTCGACATGGCTTTCCGGCTCGTCTGGTCGTTCCAGGTCTGTATGGATACGTCTCAGCCACCAAATGGCTCTCGGAGATCGAACTCAATCGCTGGTCGGACGACACCGGATATTGGCTCTCGCGAGGTTGGGCGCGTCTTGCTCCCGTCAAGACCCAGTCGCGCATCGACGTGCCTCGACGCAATGCGAAAGTCGAACCTGGTCTTGTGCGGATCGCGGGCGTTGCTTGGGCTCAACACGTCGGTATCGCCGATGTCGAAGTCCGCATCGATCGCGGGGCGTGGGGTCGAGCCACCTTGAGCGATGACGTCTCCAATGACACGTGGCGCATGTGGACCTACGACTGGGAGGCAACTCCTGGGAATCACACGATCCAGGTGCGAGCAACGGACAAGAGCGGCATCACTCAAACCGAAACCGTGACCCCGGTTGCTCCTGATGGTGCAACGGGATGGCACACGCGTCGTGTCACGGTCTCTGGTGCATGAGACCAGCGCTTGCGGTCATCTCGCCTTGAGACAGGATTCGAGATCGAAAGTCTTTCGATCGTCGGTCGTCACGAGGCAGCCACTCGCCTCGAGACGACCGATGAGGTCGACGTACAGCGACCTCAGTTCAGGTACGAGACGCGTGCGCGCGAGTTCCGCAGCGAAGACCTCTTCCAGATGAACGCCATCCGGTCGCTGCTCGCGCCCGAGTTCTGAATCGGGATCCGCGAGAGCGTCGTCGATGTTGATCCGGGCGACGAACTCCCACGTGTTGCTCCAGCGCTCGATCTGCGATCGCCACGCTCGCTGAGCTTCGGATTCGTCTCCGAGGACCCCTTCATCTGCCCGCGTCGACGGATTGTCGAGTACGACGATGGGAACGGCTCTCGGTGCCACAGCTTCGGCCAAAGCACCCATCAATGAGTCGAAATCTGCGGTGTAGCGGGCACTGCCGGGAGCGACCAGATCCCCCGATGGCGACCGGTACGACCACTGATTCGGCACTCCGCCGACGATGAACACGAGATCGACTGAAGCGATATTCGTCCGGACCGTGTCCACGGTCTCAGGACAGTACGACCTCGAGTGTGTTTCGCGCGGACGGTCGAACACCTCTTCGGCTGTGACGAGCGGACATCCGAGAATCCCAGCCGACACGACGCCGATCGTGTCGACGTCAGCGAGAGCGCGTGCCACGTTCTCTGCAGTCGAATCCCCGATGACGAGGATCCGCAGAGGACCGACAGCGCCTGGAGCACCGGACGTTGGCACGGTCGAAGGCACCGTGCTCAGGACGCGTACTTCGGTCGCGGGTCGGCCAGATACAGGATTCAGAACGACCGCCGCGATGACGACCGCACACGCGGTTGCGCCAGCAATCGCACCGAGGAAGGAACGTCGACTCTCGAGTATGCGACGCTCACGAAGAGGCTTTTCGATCAACACGTAGGACGAGACGGTGACGACAACAGTTGCAGCGAGACGAACACAGAAGAGTCCCACTCCCCCGAATCCGATGCGAACTTCGTTCACCCAGGTGAAGATCGGCCAATGGAACAGGTACAGGCCATAACTGACCTTTCCAATTGCGACGAGAGGTCGCCTCGACAGCAACGTGCCGAGTGGACCGGGGGTGATCGCTCCGACCACGCAGATCAATGACAACACTGCGAATGCTGGGAGCAGCCCCGCGTAGATCCAGGTCGAGTTCGTCGAGGACAGTCGCGCCAACACGACGATGGCGAGGAGGGCGCCGATGCCGAGCCACGAGAGCACCTTGGGAAAGCGGGTCGCGTTCGCCCAGACTCGTGGGCCGAAGAGACCCGCTGCCGCGACCCCGAGTAGCAGCTCGGCTGCCCGAGCATCAGTGCCGTAATAGAGGCGGTCCCCCGCGAGGAACAGAGTCGCGACAACAGTCGACACCCCGGCCAGAATGAGTGCGCTCACACCCAAGGCTCGACGCCCGCAGCCGAGAAATGTCAGCACGACAACGATGAGCGGGATCAGAACGTACATCTGCTCTTCGATTGCCAGTGACCAGAGATGAATCAGCGGACTCGTCGTCGAGAAGATCTCCTCATAGGACAGATCAGCCAGGATCGAGCGCCAATTGCTCATGTAGAAAACAGAGGCGAGGGCATCTCCGCGCAGTCGCGACTGCTCGACCGAGGTGCTGAGCCATATCGACGCGACACAGACGCCGATGATCGTGATCAGAGCGGGCGGCAGCAGACGTCGGAATCTTCGTTCCCAGAAGTTCGCAAGATTCACTCTTCCGAAATTGCCGACTTCACTGACGAGGAGCGACGTGATCAGAAAGCCCGACAGAGTGAAAAAGACCGAAACCCCGAGAAATCCCCCGGGGAGCCATCCAAGGTCGGAGTGAAAGACGAGGACGAGGACGACGGCAACAGCTCGAAGACCGTCGAGTCCGGGCCGGTAGTCGACCTTCAGCGCGGCCTCTGCAGGATCCGATCCACGCGTCGCCTCATTCGCTTGGTTCATTCCACCGCGGTGTCCACATCGACCAGGATCTTGCCGGTGTTCGCATTGCTCTCCATGAGCGCATGAGCGTGGGCGATGTCGTCGAAGGCGAACCGCCTGTCGATCACCGGAGTCAGATTGCCGTCGTCGAACAGAGGCAGCACCTCGGTTGCGAACCGTCTCGTCACCGAAACCTTCTCTTCGATCGGCCGAGCTCGCAACGTAGTTCCGATCCACGTCACTCGCTTCATGAGCAAGAGGCCGACGTTGACCGGCGTCGTGCCTCCTCCCATCAGGCCGACTTGAACGATTCGACCTTTGTTGGCGACTGCCCGAAGATTCCGATCGACCTCATCCCCGCCGACGACATCCAATATGACATCGAATCCTCCGGGGACACTTCGCTGCACCTCGTCGAGCCATGCATGGGGTGATCGTTCGACCACGATGTCGGCTCCAAGATTGCGACATGCATCCATCTTCGTCACCGAACACGTGACAGCGATTCGAGCACCGATGGCCTTGGCAATTTGGATGGCAGCCGTACCCACGCCTGATGCACCAGCGTGAACAAGGGCCCATCGACCCGATGTCAGTCCGCCCTGCACGACAAGGGCATCCCACGCGGTCAAGAAGACCTCTGGGATCGCTGCTGCGTCGCCGAGCGGAACTCCGATCGGAACGGGCATCAACTGCCGTTCATGGGTGCAGATGAGTTCGGCATACG
>JBDLRO010000126.1:0-6475 GCA_039800025.1 Actinomycetota bacterium
ATCTGATCATGGCGGGCACCATCATCGCTGCGATCCCTATCCTGATCGTGCTGATCGTTTTCCAACGACAACTAGTGCGCGGGCTCACCGCTGGCGCAGTGAAAGGCTGACATGCAATTCAAGACATCTGCTCGAACGTCCCCCCGACGTCGAGCCCTCATTGGAACCTCTCTCGTCGGAGCACTCGTGCTCGCTGCCTGTGGTGGCGGTGGGAGCAGCGATTCCATCATCGGCGGAGGAGCCACTTCGCCGACAGGTGATTCCGGACCGCAGACGACACTCGCTGCCGACTTGTCGAGTCTTCCGCCGTGTGACGTGACAGCTCTCGACTCGGCCACGGGAACGGTGAACATCACCTTCTGGCACGGTATGAACGGCGACCTCGAAGATGCGCTCACCGCGCTGACCGAGCAGTACAACTCTTCGCAGACCAAGGTCAAGGTTTCCCTCGAGAACCAAGGGGGCTACGAGCAGACGCTCGACAAGTACCTGCAGAGCGGCCAAGGAAGCCGGCCCGATGTGGTCCAAGCCCCCGAGTACGCAGTTCAGGTGCTGCGCGACACCGACTCGAACGTTCCCCTCGAAGCATGCATCCGTGCAGCCGAGTTCGACACCTCGGACTTCTTGCCGAAGGCCCTCAAGCAGTACGTGACCGAGGGTGTGCAGTGGTCGATGCCGTTCAACGTCAGCAATCCCGTGCTCTATTACAACAAGAAGATGTTCGCTGAAGCCGGACTCGACCCGAACACTCCTCCCATGAACATGGCACAGGTTCGAGAGTTCTCGCAGAAGATCGTCGACAGTGGAGCTGCTTCCTTCGGACTCTCGATCGACACCGGCGCCGACAGCGGAGGCGGCTGGTTCCTCGAGCAGTGGTTCGCCAAGCTCGGCGAGCTCTTCTCGGACAACGAGAACGGACGTACAGCCCCCTCGACGAAGGTGTTCTTCGACGGCCAGACCGGAATCGATCTGCTCACCGACCTGCAGGCGCTCATCACCGACGGCCTCGCATACAACGTTGGCGACAACCCCAGCGGTCAGGATGCTCTCCTGAAGCTCGCGGATCCGGAGAAGCCCGCAGCGATGTCGCTCGCGACATCGGCGGCCCTCGGAACCATTCTCACGACCGTTCAGGGTGGACTGATTCCTGGCATCACCGTCGACGACATCGGGGTCGGCCCGATGCCCGCGCCGGGAGATGTCGATGCACCTGGTGCAATCGTCGGAGGAGCCTCTCTCTGGATCGTGAACCAGGACGATCCGGTCCGCACCGCAGCCGCATGGGACTACATCTCGTTCCTCGTCGGCGCGCAGAGTCAGTCGACGTGGGCAGCTACCACGGGTTACATCCCCTTGCGCTCGTCCGCCCTCGAACTCGACCCGATTGCGGCTCGGTACGTCGAGGATCCTCGATTCAAGGTGGCGTACGACCAGCTGCTCGAGTCAGCAGATGACCCGTCGAGCGTTGGTGCCGTTCTCGGCCCACAGCGTGAGATTCGCACCCTGACCGCACGGGCAATCGCTGCAGTCCTCCAGGGAGCCGACGTGGTCGAGTCCTTGACGGATGCTGCAAGTCAGGCCAACTCGTTGCTCGCCGATTACATCGCACGAAACAGTTGATCCTCACTGGTCCCGGCAGCCGTCGGGACCAGTGACAGAAGTTCCAGCGCCGGTTGTATGTATACCTAATGGGGTATGTGTACAATCGGCGCATGGCATTCACGACCCGTTTCTCTTCCCCTTCCCTCCACCGTGTCGCGATCGTGTCCGCGATACTCACCCTTCCCCTCCTCGCAGCCTGTGGCTCGTCGACATCGTCCGACGCCGTATCCGGGTCTGCGGCGTCTCAGGATCAGCCCGCAGTGATCTCGTCGGAAGATCTCGTCGTGATCGATGTGCGCACTCCGAGTGAGTTCGCCGAGGAGCACTTGGATGGCGCTCTCAACATCAATCTCCAGGCCGACGACTTCGTCGAGCGAATCAGCGAACTCGATCGCAACGGCAACTACGCCGTCTACTGCCGCAGCGGCAACCGTTCTGGTGAAGCAGTTGCGGCGATGAAGACTCTCGGCTTCACGAATGTGACCGACCATGGAAGTGTTGCCGAGGCCTCCGAGTCACTCGGCATTTCGGTCATCTCCTGACTCGAACTTTCGATCCATTGATCTCGACGGCGGTCTGGTTCGGGTCGTCCCGAAACTGAACTACGTTGTCGCCATGGCGACTGCACATCTCAACGGAACCGACGTCTTCTACACCGACTCTGGCGGTGAGGGCCCCGCCGTCGTCCTCAGCCATGGGTTTCTCATGGACCATTCGATGTTCGATCCTCAGGTCGACGCCTTGAGCAAGTACCACCGTGTCATCACTTGGGACGAACGCGGATTCGGACGAACCCGAGCAACAGGTGCCTTCTCCTATTGGGATTCCGCCAATGATGTTCTCGCATTGATGGATCACCTGGGAATCGATTCGGCCTTCGTCGGCGGCATGTCCCAAGGTGGCTTCATCTCGTTGCGCGTCGCTCTCACCGCACCCGAGCGCGTTCGCGCGTTGATCCTCATCGACACCCAAGCCGGCACGGAGGATGCAGACAAGGTCGAGGGATACGGTCAGATGCACGACGTCTGGACGGCCCACGGGCCAGAACCTGTCCAAGACGTGATCGCTGGGCTCATCCTCGGACCCGGTGAGTGGCCGCAATGGTTCGCGAAATGGGCGGCCCTCGAAACCGACCAGTTCTCGTGGGCATTTCGCTGCCTGATGGATCGAGACGACGTCACGGGACGTCTCGGCGAGATCACCTGCCCCTCCCTGATCATCCACGGCACGGACGACCTCGCCATCCCTGTCTCGAAAGCCGAAGCATTGCGCGACGGTCTCGGTGGACCTGCGACTCTCGTGACAGTCGAAGGCGCCCCACACGCAGCCAATCTCACGCACCCCGATCCGGTCAACGCCGCCATCAAGGGTTTTCTCGCCGACCTCAATCGATGATGCGATCGGCCAATGATCCGTGCCACGGGGTGTCGGACCACCCCCTGAAGTCGACCAGCACGCAGGGACTACATTGCGAGAATGACCGCAAACACGCGCGACGACAACGGCACGATCGACAACTGGAAAGCGCCAAAGTCGGCGACAGCGCACACTCAGCGTCGAAATAGCAGTATTTCCGTCGATCTCGATCCAGCCGACTTCGATCGTGCTCGTCGGGGCTTCATGGCGTCGATTCCCGATGGGCGGGTGCTCGATCCGCAGGGACGGCGGGTGTGGGACATCTCGCGCTACGAATTCCTGTCCGGCGAGTCTCCCGACACCGTCAATCCCCATCTGTGGCGCCATGCGCAACTGAACGCCCACCACGGATTGTTCGAAGTGTCCCCGGGCGTGTGGCAGGTCCGCGGATACGACATCTCGAACATCACCTTCATCCGAGGGACGAAGGGCTGGGTGGTGATCGATCCCCTCACCGTCGAGCACACCGCGCGTGCCGGCTACGACCTGGTGCGCACCCACATCGAAGATCTGCCCGTGACCGCGGTGATCTACACGCACTCACATGCCGATCACTTCGGGGGCGTGCTCGGCGTCACGACACAAGATGACGTCGACGCTGGTCGGTGCCAGGTGATCGCCCCTGTCGGATTCCTTCACGAGACGATCGGCGAGAACGTCATCGCCGGCCCTGCAATGAGCAGGCGAGCTGTTTTCCAATTCGGTCCTCTGCTCCCTCCAGGCCCGAGAGGTCATGTCGATTCGGGTCTCGGCAACGGAGTGCCGATCGGTCCCCCTGGACTCATCGCTCCGACGCACGAGATCACTCACACCGGCGAGGAACTCGTCGTCGACGGCGTGCGCATCATCTTCCAGTTGACGCCCGAGACGGAAGCTCCTGCGGAGATGAACTTCTTCTTTCCCGACCACGCGTGGCTGTGCATGGCCGAGAACTGCTCCCACACGATGCACAACCTGGTGCCGATTCGCGGCGCACTGGTGCGCAATGCACTGCGCTGGTCGAAGTACATCGACGAGAGCATCGAACTGTTCATCGATCGAACCGACATCTTGTTCACGTCCCACAACTGGCCGCGATGGGGACGCGACGACATCCGCACATTCCTCGAATTGCAGCGAGACCTGTATCGATGGATGCACGATCAGACGATGCGATTCGCCAATCAGGGCATGAACGCTCTCGAAGTCGCCGAGCACCTGAGCCTTCCGAACGACTTCCTCGCACAGGAACACACTCGCGGCTTCTACGGAGACCTCGTGCACAACGCCAAAGCCGTGTATCAGCGCTACCTGAGCTGGTACGACGGAAATCCTTCCAACCTGCATCGGCTTCCCCCCGTCGAGGCAGGCAAGAGGTACGTCGAACTCGCTGGCGGGGTCGACCGTCTGATGGTCCACGCCAAACACTCGTTCGATGCTGGCGACTACCGCTGGGTCGTCGAGATCGTCAACCATCTCGTCTTCGCCGACCCGTCGAACGAAGAGGCTCGTGCTCTGCAGGCCGATGCTCTCGAACAGCTCGGCTATCAGGCCGAGTCAGCAACGTTTCGCAACGCCTACCTCAATGGGGCTCAGGAACTGCGCCAGGGTGCCCCTCAAGGTCCATCTGGTCCGATCCGAGGTCGCGGACTTCTCGCTGCGATGTCGATCGAGCAGATCTTCGACACGATGGGCGTCCGCCTGATATCGGAAAATGTCGGAGGTCTGAGAGCCCGCATCAACTGGACGTTCACCGACATGGGTGGAACTCCCGATGAGAAGTGGGTGCTGGAACTCTCTCACCGCACATTGCACTCGGTGCGCGGACGGCACGCAGTCGATGCCGAGGCTGGTCTGACGATGACCCGCCAGACGCTGATCCGGATCATCGCTCAGGAGACGACATTCGTGGACGAGATCGGATCGGGTGGGATCACGCTGGAGGGCGATGCCCAAGCGCTTCTGCTGGTTTTCGGCAATCTCGACGCCTTCGGCGGAGGTTTCGCAGTCGTCGAACCCTGACTGAGCCCGATCGGCTCGAAGCGATCCGGCTCGGACTGTGTGGAGTGGCCGTTCTCGGAGCAAACTGAGCCCATGACAACGGTTGCCAATCCTCCTTCGACCACCTCCAAGCCTGACATCTCGACCCTCGCCGAGGATCTGCGTTCGACGTATCGCACAGGTGTGACACGTCCGCTCGAGTGGCGTCGTCGCCAGTTGAAGCGGATGCTCGCCATGCTCGACGACAACGAGGCCGAGATCATCGAGGCTCTCAAGATCGACCTCGGCAAGCCCACGGTCGAGGGGTTCATCACCGACATCGCCTTCGTGACCGGCGAGATCAAGGCCATGCTCAAGAACCTGCGCAAATGGAACGAGGCCGTTCGCGTGCCGACTCCCGTCGTCGCTCTTCCTGCGAAGTCACGCCTGATTCCCGAACCTCTCGGTGTTGTTCTCGTCATTGCACCTTGGAATTATCCGGTCCAGCTTCTCCTCGTTCCCGCTGCTGGGGCCATCGCCGCCGGCAATGCAGTCGTGATGAAGCCCTCGGAGGTGTCATCTGCGACATCGGAGGTGCTCGCACGACTCGTGCCGAAGTATCTCGACCCTTCCGCGATCGCGATCGTCGAGGGCGGCGTTCCCGAGACCACGAAACTGCTCGAGCAGCAGTTCGACCACATCTTCTACACCGGCAACGGAACGGTGGGACGAATCGTCATGCAGGCCGCAGCCAAGCATCTGACTCCTGTCACCTTGGAACTCGGCGGCAAGAGCCCGGTGATCATCGATGAATCGGCCAACGTCAAAGTCGCCGCACGCCGGATCGCCTGGGGCAAATGGCTCAATGCGGGTCAGACGTGTGTTGCACCCGATTACATCCTGGTCCACGAATCTCGAACCCAGGAACTGATCGACGGTCTCCGTCGCGCCATCACCGAGTTCTACGGCAACGACCCCGCCACGAGTGACAGCTATGGGCGCATCGTTTCTCCTCGGCATTTCGATCGGCTTCGCTCACTGATGAACGGTGGAACACCCGTGATCGGCGGCGAGACATCGGCCGACGATCGCTACATCGCACCGACGGTTCTCGCCGATGTCGACATGTCCTCTGCGTTGATGAGCGAAGAGATCTTCGGACCGCTGTTGCCGATCGTTCCCGTTTCTTCGGTCGACAAGGCCATCGACGCGGTGAACAGCCGCCCTCATCCGCTCGCGCTGTACGTCTTCTCCGAAAAGGAGCGCGTCGTCGACGACGTGCTCGCTCGTACGACCGCCGGTGGCGTCACCGTGAACGGCACGATCATGCACCTGACCAACCCTCACCTGCCCTTCGGCGGAATCGGCGAGAGCGGAATGGGCGGATATCACGGACAGGCAGGTGTTCGTTTGTTCCAGCACATGAAGCCGGTCCTGGCACGCAGCACCAAGGTCGATCCGTCTCTCGCCTATCCGCCGTACACGGAGCGCAAGGCCA
>JBDLRO010000127.1:0-13147 GCA_039800025.1 Actinomycetota bacterium
CACTAGGTTGTAGCCATGACTGACATCATCAGCATCATCGGACGCGAAGTTCTCGACTCACGCGGCAACCCCACAGTCGAAGTCGAAGTCGAGCTCGAGTCTGGTGTGCGCGGTCGCGCCATGGTCCCATCGGGAGCAAGTACCGGTGAACACGAAGCAATGGAGTTGCGCGATGGAGGACGCCGATTCGGCGGCAAAGGAGTTCTGACAGCGGTCGGCTTCGTCAACGGCGAGATCGAGAGCGCGCTCATCGGATGTGATGCTCTCGAACAGCGAATGGTGGACACGGTTCTCAAGGACCTCGATGACACCGCGAACAAGTCTCGTCTCGGGGCGAACGCCATCCTCGGCACGAGTCTCGCTGTCGCCCGAGCTGCAGCGAATGCGATCGATCTTCCGCTCTGGCGATACGTCGGCGGACCGAATTCGCACGTCCTTCCCGTTCCGATGATGAACGTGATCAACGGCGGAGCACATGCGGACAACACCATCGATCTGCAGGAATTCATGATCATGCCGATCGGCGCGCCGAGTTTCCGCGAAGCATTGCGATGGGGTGCCGAGACCTATCACCAGTTGCGCAAGATCCTGAACAGCCGCGGGCTGTCGACGGCCGTCGGCGACGAGGGTGGTTTTGCGCCGAATCTCGCAACCAACGAGGATGCCGTCAAGATTCTCGTGGAAGCAATATCCGCTGCGGACTTCTCCCCCGGCGTCGACATCGCAATCGCTCTCGATCCGGCGATGAGCGAGTTGTTCTCCGATGGCAAGTACCACCTCGCCGGCGAGGGACTGACTCTCGACCGGAGTCAGCTGGTCGATTACTGGAAGCGGCTCGTCGACACATACCCGATCGTGTCGATCGAAGATGGAATGGCCGAAGACGACTGGGAAGGCTGGATCGGCCTCACGTCCGAACTCGGCAATCGAATCCAGCTCGTCGGCGACGACTTGTTCGTCACCAATTCCTCTCGTCTCGCCATGGGCATCGAACGTCATGCTGGGAACAGCGTGCTGATCAAACCGAACCAGATCGGAACCTTGACCGAAACTCTGGACACGATCGAGCTCGCGACGAGGCATCGCTACACGAGCGTGATGAGTCATCGCAGCGGCGAAACCGAGGATTCGACGATCGCCGATCTCGCGGTCGCAACCAACTGCGGCCAGATCAAGACCGGTGCGCCTGCACGCAGCGACCGCGTCGCGAAGTACAACCAGTTGCTGCGCATCGAGGAGCAACTCGGTGAAACCGCGGAATTCCGCGGCCGCAGTGCTCTCGCGCCTCTTGCCTGACCTGCCCCCAACTTCGCTCTCGAATTCGGCAGAATGATCGAGTGTCCAGAACGACGACAGCATCCCGAGGGAGCAAGACCTCGAGTATTCCGCGCTCGTCTCGACGACGCACGACGTCGAAGAATCCATCGAAGTCGCCGAAGAAGAATCGTTCACGTCCCAAGGCAGGTCGCACATTTCTCCGGTCGAAATCATCCAAGCGATCTCGTGAGGACTTGGGGGACCTGACTCGTCCGACACCGCGCGCCGAACGCCTGGCACCCAAGACGCTCGGCCGCGTCGTCCTCGCGATCGGAGCCGTCCTCGTCGTCATCTCGTTCGGAAACTCGTTCATCTGGCTTCCGGCGAAATCGTGGATCGGCCAGCGCACCGAAGCCGCTGGTCGCCAAGCCGAATTGGACACCTTGCGCCAGGCCTCGGACCAGATCCAAAAAGAGATCGACTGGCTGAACACACCAGAAGGAATCGAAGCCGCAGCGCGGTCCGAACTCGGGTTCGTGATGGCTGGCGAGAAGCGCAAGGTCCTCGTGGGAACCGCCTCGGCTGCCGTCGAACTCCCATCCGGATGGCCCTACGACCTCGTCACACAGATCGTCTCGGTGATCGAGACCGAGGAGAAACTCGCGGCTGCCGAACAAGAAGGTCAGTGAACGGACCGACCATCACCAGCCCGACCGTGAAGAACCTGAACTGCCCCGGCTAAGGTCAGGGCTCACGACTTTCGACACGGGGGTTCAGACGTGACAGGTGGAAGCATTCTCGGCAATCGGGTTCTTCGCAAAGAGGATCCGAAATTCCTGACGACCGGCGGCGAGTACGTCGACGACATCCAGGACGAACCCTTGTTGCAGGGCGCCCTATATGTCACGTTCGTTCGATCATCGGTTGCGCACGGTCGCATCCTGTCGATCGACGCCTCCGAAGCTCTCGCAATGCCCGGAGTCGTCGGCGTGTACACCGCCGAATCTCTCGGACTCCAGCCAGCTCCGGCAGCGTTCAACCCGATGGTCGCCCGCACACTTCTCGCGAGTGACAAGGTGCGTTACGTCGGCGAGCCCGTGGCCGCTGTGGTCCATGAGCATCCGTACCAGGGCGAAGACGCTGCCGAAGCGGTGTTCGTCGACATCGACGTTCTCCCCGCACTCGTCGACATCGAGGAAGCCATGACCTCGTCGACTCTCATCTACGAGTCGGCTGGAAGCAACGTCGTCTTCGACACGACCGTCATCGGAATGCCCGACAACACGGGCGAAGCGTTCTTCTCCGGATGCGAAGTCGTCGTCAAGGGACGCACGTGGAATCAGCGGGTTGCACCCTGCCCGCTCGAAGTGCGTGGTTCGGCAGCGACATGGGTGGAAGGCCGACTCTTCCAGTGGGTCTCGACTCAGCATGCCCAGGGCATTCGTCCGACGATCGCAGGAGCCAACGGCATCGATCCGGCACAGGTCCGCATCATCACCCCGGATGTCGGCGGCGGCTTCGGCGCGAAGATCGGCGTGTACGGAGAAGAACTGGTCCTCGGTCGATTGGCCAAGGAAACCGGACGTCCGGTGCGCTGGCGCGAGACCCGCAGCGAGAGCATGATGGCCCTCGGCCACGGTCGAGCGCAGCTGCAGTACATCACCATCGGCGGCAGCCGTGACGGCAAGGTCACCCATTACCAGCTGCATGCGTTGCAGGATTCGGGCGGCTTCGCCGACACCGGGACGATCCTTGCTCCCTTCATGACCCGCCCGATGGCGAGCGGTGTCTATGCGATTCCGAACATCGAGGTCCGTACGACTTCCATCGTCACCAACACGACACCGACCGTTCCGTACCGCGGTGCGGGACGACCCGAGGCCACCGCTGCGATCGAACGTGCGATGGACCTGTTCGCTCTGGAAATCGGAATGGACCCCGCCGAGGTACGGCGCAAGAACTTGATTCCCAAGTTCGATCAGCCCTACACGACCGCGATCGGTCAGACCTACGACGTCGGCGACTACGAGACCGCTCTCGACAAAGCCCTGCAAGCAGCCGACTACACGTCGCTGCGCGCCGAACAGGCGAAGAGACGCGCCGCCAAGGATCCCAAGCAGCTGGGAATCGGCGTGTCCGTGTACGTCGAGATCACCGGAGGTGCTCCCCAGCTGCACGAGAGCGCCCGGATCGAAGTTCTCGACAACGGTCGCGCGGTGGTCTACACCGGCACGTCGCCCCACGGCCAGGGCCATGTCACGGCGTGGAGCATGATCGCAAGTGATGAGACCGGTATCCCGATGTCGGACATCGATGTCGTCTGGGGAGACACCGACCTCATTCCCGAAGGCGGCGGCACGATGGGTTCGCGTTCGCTGCAGCAGGGTGGCGCCGCAGTGAACAAGGCGTCCGAGGAGCTGGTCGTGAAGGCCAAGGGCATTGCAGCTCGCCTTCTCGAAGCATCGGAGTCCGATATCGAACTCGACAAGTCACGTGGCGCTTTCCATGTGGCAGGCACTCCAGCCATCGCGAAGACCTGGGCCGACATCGCAGTCGCCGCGAAGTCAGAAGGCGGACTCGACGTGCAATCCCGCTTCGATGCGCCGATGCCGACCTTCCCCTTCGGCGCCCACGTGGCAGTCGTCGAGGTCGACGTCGAAACGGGTCGCGTGAAGCACCTGCGCCAAGTGGCGTGCGACGATGCGGGACGAGTGCTCAATCCGCTGATGCTCGAAGGCCAGATCCACGGCGGCGTCGCTCAGGGTGCAGCTCAGGCTCTTCTCGAAGAAGTCCGATACGACGCAGACGGAAACCCGACCACGTCGAATCTGGCCGACTATGCCTTCATCTCGGCTGCGGAATTGCCAAATGTCGAGGTGATCCACATGGAGACGCCAACCTTCGTGAATCCGCTCGGAGCCAAGGGAATCGGCGAATCGGGCAGCATCGGATCGACTCCAGCACTGCAGTCCGCAGTGATCGATGCCGTTTCCCATCTCGGGGTGCGCCACATCGACATGCCCTGCACCGCCGAGCGCGTCTGGCAGGCCGTTTCTTCTGCGGCCAAGTAACGGGTACCGCACGCCACAACGGACCTGAACCCTTTTGGGTGGTCTCAACTTGTAGCGTGCAACCTTGTGACTCGAACGACCTCGTCCTCTCAGAGCGTCAACAGCGACGCCCCCATCGTTGCGGTCGGGCTCTCGCGATCCTTCGGATCCGGTGACTCGATCGTCCACGCCGTCGATGGCATCGACCTCGAAGTGCGCCCCGGGGAGATCTTCGGATTCCTCGGTCCGAACGGTGCCGGCAAGAGCACGACCGTGCGCATGCTGACCACTCTTCTCAAACCGACGGCGGGCACTGCTCGCATCGCCGGCTACGACGTGGTGCGCGAAGCCGACAAGGTGCGCCGCTCGATCGGTGTCGCACTGCAGGATGCCGCCATCGACCCATTGATGACGGGGCGCGAACTTCTCGAATTGCAGTCCGTTCTCTACGGGCTACCGAAGAACGTGGGGCGCACTCGCGGCCTCGAGCTCCTCGAACGTGTCGGCTTGACAGCAGCTGCCGACCGTCGAGTCGGTACGTACTCGGGCGGCATGCGCAGACGGCTCGATCTCGCGTTGTCGCTCGTTCATGAGCCATCGGTGTTGTTCCTCGATGAGCCGACGACCGGTCTCGACCCGATGAGCCGACTCACCCTGTGGGAGGAGGTGCGCCGACTCAACGATGCGGGCACGACAGTCCTCCTCACGACGCAGTACCTCGAAGAGGCGGATCAACTCGCCGATCGCATCGCCATCATCGACCACGGTCACATCGTGCGTCAGGGCGTACCACGCGATCTGAAGGCACAGGTGGGGTCTCCCACACTCAGCATCAGCGTCGATCGCGATCACATGGAAAAGGCTCGCGTCGTTCTCGGTCGCTTCGGCGAACTCAGGCCCACCGCAGAAGGAACTCTCGGTGTCGGCCTTGCACGCGGAGCAGAAGATGTCGCATCGGTCATTCGAGCACTCGACGAGGCCGGTCTCAAGGTTCGCCACCTCCAACTCGACGAGCCGAGTCTCGACGACGTCTTTGCCGAGGCGACGGGTCACCGCATCGAAGGTGCGGCAACATCGAGCGAACCATCGGAGATCGAAGAAGCGGACGCACCCGCGCGCAAACGAGGGCGTCAGCGTCGATGAGCATCCCAGTCGTCGTCCACAGCCTCGCACTCACCAAGCGCTCGGTGCGCGGTCGAATGCGCCAACCAGCGGTGCTCGCGCCGTCGTTCATCTTTCCGCTGTTCTTCGCCGCACTCGGATCGGCGAGTTTCAACCAACTCGCCCAAGATCCGTACTTCCGCGACAACATCGCGTCGTCATTCCTCAACTATGCGGTCGCCGGAGCGATTCTTCAAGGAGTGCTATTCGCATCCACCTCCGCCGCCGGTGACCTGGCAACCGACATCGAACAAGGGTTCTTCGAGCGACTTCTCGCATCACCTGTCGCACGCACGTCGATCGTGCTCGGACGTCTCGGCGGCAGCATGGTTGTCGGCATCGTGCAAGTGAGCATCTTCTTGACGATCTTCGCGATTGCGGGTGCCCGCGTCGAAAGCGGTCCCATCGGCATCCTCGGACTCATCGTCGGCAGTGCACTCCTCGGGCTCGCAATGAGTGCGCTGATGGCAGGCATCGCGATCAGGTCGGGAAGCCCCGAAGTCGTCCAGAGTGCTTTTCCCCTCGTCTTCGTGTTGATGTTCCTGTCGTCGGCGTTCTTCCCGAGGCACTACATGTCCGGCTGGTACCGAACGGTCGCCGACTGGAATCCGATGTCGCACATCGTCGAAGGCATGCAGAGCTTCGTCAACAAGGATCTGCAGGCATCGCAATTCCTTCGCGCCTGGCTCATCCCACTCGGCATCGCGGTGATCGCCATCGCCTTCGCCCTGCGCACGCTCTCGAAGAGATTGGCTGCATCATGACCGTGACTGAGACTCCATCGATTCGCTCCTACGCCGAACACGGTGGTCGTTCCGGTGAAGCCACTGCAGCAATCGTCAAGAGATCGATGATCCGAGTGCGGCGAATGCCTTCTGCTTTCGTTCCGTCACTCGTCATGCCGGTCTTCCAGTTGATCGCCTTCAGCGGCGCCTTCGGATTCGCCGTGACTCGCCTCGGCATCCCCAACGCTCTCGACTGGTACGTTCCGCTGAACGCGATTCAAGGAGCGAGTTTCGGCGCTCTCGGCGTCAGTTTCGCCTTGATTAACGACATGCAGACCGGCTTCTTCGACCGACTGCGGATGGCGCCGACTCGTCGATGGGTGATGGTGGCGTCGCCGTTGGCCGCCGCAATCGTGAGATCGGCGATTCCCGTCACGATCGTCATCCTCGTCGGATTCCTCGGCGGCATGAACGTCCCTGGCGGCGTGCTGGCCATTCTCTGCGTGATCCTGGCATCGATCGCCATCGGGCTGTCCGCTGCTGGCTTCGCCCTCGGTCTGACTTTCCGTATGCGCAACATCGGTGCAGCAACCCTCACCCAGTTCGCCATCTTTTTCACGATCTTCCTGTCGACGTCACAGGTTCCCCTCGCGGCGATGGCAGGTTGGCTGCGATCGGTCGCCCGAGTGAACCCGATGACGAACGTGTTGCGGTTCGCACGTCAGGGATTTCTCGGCGAAGTCACCTGGGAGAATTCCTGGGGCGGACTGATCGCCATGGCGGCAATGCTCGTGTTGTCGATGGTCTTTGCGATGAGCGGCATCAAGTCCTACGAGAAATGATCGAACCCTCCGGGAGTTCGTTCACCAACGCCTCCGACACCTGACACGAGGTGAGGTGCAGCGTCGAGCGGATTCGCACGACGCGCTTCGGCAAGGCCACGTCTCGCCCGCACATCGACAACGCAGGTTTGATGCACGACTCTTCATCGGGCAACACCATCGGCATGCGACTGCGGCGCACGCCCGACGGGCCGGCAGTGAAGCAATTGAGATACGTCTTGGCCCAGTCGATCGAATCCGCGACTGCCACAGGAATGAAATCGGCGAGACCGATCCCCAGAACGTTGCCAGCAGAGTTCTCCGTGATGCCGAGCAGCACGATCGTGCGCACACGCGGCGAGTCGAGGTCTGCCAATCCCTCGACCCAGAATCGGCCGATCACGTTCGGGTCCATCGTCGTACCGGAAATGTCCTTGCCGCCCTCTTCGACGATCAGAACGTCGACATCGTCGAAAGGCAGAACCGGGACGAGATCACGGGCCTTCTTCATCAGAGACTCTTCAGCCCGCCCGCCCACGTCAACGGCACTCAGCGCAGCCACCGACGCCACCGAACCGGACCCTGATTCGACCGAAGCCACTCCCCCGAGCAGTCGTCCCGTCGCGCGCAGCGTCGCGATGCCCTCGAGAAGGCGGTCACGCATCTCGATCGGACCGCACGAGTGGATCTGCGCAGCTCCGGGCTGCTTGCCGAACCCGACGACGGCCATTTTCGTGCATCCGCTCTCGACAGGCCCGCGAAAACAGGTGTGGGGCTTGATGCGATTGACCGGCAGGATCGCATCGGCCGATGCAGCATGCTCATCGAGATAGAGCGGCATCCCCGATGGCGTGCGAGCGATTTCGACCGTCGTCATCGAACTGCGAATCTCGGCACCGACGGACTCTGCAATGACCCCCAATGATGCGAGCATGTCGCGCTGCCCTTGGGCGGTTCCACCGCCGTGACTGCCCATCGCGGGAACCACGAAGGGTTCGGCACCGAGATGGCGCAGCGCACGAATCGTGCCCCGCAACAACTCGACGCGTCCGGAGAGACCGCGACTTCCACCCCCGACAGCAATCGTCATTCCTCGACGGACTTCACCAGCAAGGGTCGACTCGACAGCCGCACGCGCCGCTTCTTCGACATCGGCGACCGGTTCGGGTTCGGTGATCGGAAGTCTGACGTCGATCAGATCGGGGATGCGCACATCGGGGTGGAACGGAAGCTCGATTCCTCCGGCCAACTGTTGCCAACCGCGCTGTGTCATCTGCTCATCGTGTCAGATTCGGACTCGGAGAGACACGATCGTTCCGCTGTCGATCGACGGCACCGCGAGTCGAGTTCCGTTTCAAGATTCCACTTTTGGGTATCCGCCGTACAGTGGCTGCATGCGAATCGTGAGCCTGCTGCCCTCGACCACCGAGATCGTCTTCGATCTCGGACTCGAAGACGATCTGCTCGGAGTGACCTTCGAGTGCAATTTTCCCCCTCGAGCCCGCGTCGGACGCGAGATCGTGGTCGGCGGAATGGACACCAAGCATCTGCAACCCGACGAGATCGATGCGCTCGTGCGATCGCGGCTCGCAGCTGGCGACGAGTTGTACTCTCTCGACGAACCTGCGCTCGCCCGCTGCAATCCGGATCTGATCCTCAGTCAGGATCTCTGCCGCGTCTGCGCGGTCCCGAGTGGCAACGTCGATGAAGCGGTCGAACGCCTCGGATGTCATGCGCAGGTCCTCCAGATCGATCCGCAGACTCTGGACGAGGTCATCGATTCGGTTCTCACGATCGCCGACGCTGCCGGCGTGCCCGAGCGCGGCCGCGCCGTCGTGGCCTCACTGCACACCCGACTCGACGCTGTTGCGCGCATGGTCGCGTCCCTACCCGCGGACCGCGCGCGACCCACCGTCTTCGTCCTCGAATGGGTCGATCCACCGTTCCTCGGAGGCCATTGGGTTCCCGATCTCGTCCGAGCTGCCGGAGGCCAACCAGTCCTGTCTCGAGCTGGCGAGAGGTCGATCCCGACCACGTGGGAAGACATCGAAGCAGCCGATCCGGACCACATCCTGGTGGCTCCGTGCGGATACGACCTCGAGGGGGCAATGACCCAAGCCCGGATGGTTCTCGGTCGCATGCCCGCACGAGCCGAAGTCTGGGCGATCGACGCAGATGCGGTCGTCGTGCGTCCTGGACCGAGGCTGGTCGACGGGGTGGAGGCAATTGCAGGGGCGATCAATGGTCCGGGCACAGGATTCGACCTTCACGACTCCCTGATCCGCCGTCTACGGTAGGGGGACTTGCTCGATACGGGTGCTGGCACCCGAATCGGGCAGAATGGAGAGCCGGTCGTATCTCGCCCATCGAGAGAACCCGGTCATTCTGAGTCGATTCACGATCTGGAAGAAATTGGGGGCCCACCGTGGAAATCCGTGTCACAGTGAACGGACAGCAACACACGAGCGACGTCGAACCTCGTACGTTGCTCGTCCATTACGTCCGTGAAGTCCTCGGTCTGACGGGAACCAACGTCGGCTGCGACACGTCGTCATGCGGTGCGTGCAGTCTGCACGTCGACGGTGAAGCAGTGAAGTCGTGCACGATGCTCGCGGTCCAAGCAGACGGTGCATCGGTGACGACCATCGAAGGAATGGCCAATGCCGACGGCTCACTCCACCCGATGCAGCAGGCATTCATGGAGAACCACGGCTTGCAGTGCGGATACTGCACACCCGGCATGGTGATGGCTGCCACGAGCCTGCTCAAGGAAATTCCGAATCCCACCGAGGAACAGGTTCGCCTCGGACTCGAAGGCAATCTGTGCCGATGCACGGGATACCACAACATCGTCAAGGCCGTGATGGCCGCAGCCGGGAAGTGAGCCGCTGATGATCCCCGCACCTTTCGAATACGTCCGCGCGAGCTCCGCCCAGGAAGCGATCTCGCTCATCGGCGAACACGGTTCCGATGCCAAGTTCCTCGCAGGCGGTCACAGCCTTCTTCCGTTGATGAAGTTGCGCCTGGCCCAGCCGTCTGTTCTCGTCGACATCGCCCGCATCAAGGATTTGTCCTACATCACCGACGCAGGTGATCACATCGCGATCGGAGCGCTGACGCGCCACATGGACGTCGAGAATTCACCCGTTCTCGCACAGCACGCTCCGTTGCTCGCCCACGCGGCCAGCCACGTCGGAGACCCTCAGGTTCGCCATCGCGGCACGATCGGAGGTTCGATCGCCCATGCCGATCCTGCATCCGACCTTCCGGCGACCACTCTCGCTCTCGGAGCGACCTACGTCGTCACAGGGCCGAACGGGACGCGTTCCATCGCTGCGTCCGACTTCTACAAAGGCTTCCTCGAATCGGATCTCGCCGAGGATGAAATGCTCACCGAGATTCGCGTTCCGAAAATGGACGGTGCCGGCTGGAGTTTCCAGAAGTTCAACCGCCGTGCTCAGGACTGGGCCATCGTCGGTGTCGCAGCATGGCGCAAGAACGGTTCCTCGGGTGTTGCGCTCGTGAACATGGGTCAGACTCCGGTGCTTGCGAGCCAGGTCAGCCAGGCTCTGGCAAGTGGCGCGTCGATCGCCGATGCAGCTCAGTTGGCAGCGGCAGATGCCGACCCGAGTGCGGACAACAACGCAAGCGTCGAATACCGAACGCACCTCGCCAAGGTTCTGGTGCGGCGTGCCCTCGAACAAGCCAGCGCCTGACGCGACGGCTCAACCCGGAGACATTCCGCCCGTCGAAGAGGCGGTCAGCGACGTTCGACTCCGCCGCCTCCGGCTGTTGTTGTTCATCGTCTACGGGTCGGTCTTCGTCTGGTCGTTCGCGAACAACGGACTTCCCGTTGCACGTCTCGCAGTGCTCGGCTGGGTCGCGGTTGCATTCATCATCAGTTCGATCACCAAGCCGACCCGTCAGCAATTGCAGATGGTCGCAGATCTCACCTTGTACGCCGTCATGTGGCTCTCCTACGACTACAGCAGAGGCATAGCAGACTCCATCGGCTTTCCGCTCCAAGTCGAAATGCCGCGCAATGTCGATCGATTCCTCTTCTTCGGAACGGACCCGAACACCTGGATGCAGCAGCAATTCCTCGGGGACTCGATTCGCTGGTACGACACGCTCGGATCACTCGTGTACTTCACCCATTTCCTCTTTCCGGTCGCGATGTCGGTCTACTTCTGGATGCGCGACCGGCCCCAATGGCTGCGATACATCCGGCGATTCGCAACGGTTCTATTCGCGGGTGTCGTCACCTACGTGCTCTTGCCCACCGCACCTCCGTGGATGGCGTCGAGTACGCGCTATCCGTATCAGATCCTCGAACCTCTCGCGCGTACGACCGGTCGAGGCTGGAATGCGCTCGGCCTCGACACGGTCAACAGTGTCATCTTGCAAGGACAGCAGTGGGCGAACCCGACAGCTGCGATTCCGTCCCTTCATGCGGCATTTGCCTTGTTCATGGTCGTGTTCATCTGGCCTCGGATCAGCCGCACCTGGACCCGTGCTCTCCTGGCCATGTTCCCGATCGCCATGGCCCTCAGCCTCGTCTATTTCGCCGAGCACTACGTCATCGACATACTCGCTGGCTGGCTCTACGTCGTTGCGGCATTCTGGTTCTGGGGGCGACGCGAAAAGAAGAAGAACACGAACGACCTGAATCTCGACGATTCCAGTGACATCGAGGGCGTGACCGGACTCGCCCCCTGAACTCTGGGTAACCTGAGTCAGTCAGGAGTGAGACCCTTGAGCACCGTCGGTGACGATCAGAACGAGTACGACGCACGAAGTCTGGAAGCGATCGCAGATGCCGATCCCTACCCGTATTGGTACGAGGATGCCGATGAGCCCCTCTCCAATCCGACACTCGTTCGCACGGAGACGTGCGACTTGTGCATCATCGGAGGCGGTTACACCGGACTGTGGACCGCAATCATCGCCAAGGAACGAGACCCGTCGCGTGACGTCGTTCTGATCGATGCGCATGAAATCGGTTCTGCCGCATCGGGGCGCAACGGCGGTTTCATGGACGCCTCGCTCACCCATGGCATCGCCAATGGGCAGCACCGCTTTCCCGACGAGATCACCCTCCTCGAGGAACTCGGCATTCAGAACCTCAATGAGATCGAGAAGGCGATCAAGCGGTACGACATCGACTGCGACTACGAGCGCACCGGAGTCATCGATGTCGCTTCGGATCTGCACCCGACGTCGTATCTCGACGAACTCCGCGACGACTACCAGCAACTCCGCACACTCGGGCAGAAGGTCACCTGGCTCGATCGCGAGCAGATGCGCGCTCAAGTCGACTCGCCGACGTACACCGGAGGTCTCTGGGTCCACGACCGCGCCGCTCTCGTCGACCCGGCCCGCCTCGCATGGGGACTGAAAGCTGCTGCTGAGTCTCTCGGCGTCCGCATCTACGAGGACAGCAAAGCCACGTCCCTCGAACGAGATGGGGTCGGTGTGCTCATCCACACTCCGCTCGGTCGGATTCGCGCAGGCAAGGTTGCACTCGCGACCAATGCGTTCAAACCGTTGCTCAAGCGACTCAACAACTACATCGTGCCGGTGTACGACTACTGCATGGTGACCGAGCCCCTCACACAGGAGCAGCTGGACAGGATCGGCTGGAAGAATCGTCAAGGACTCTCGGACATCCCCAACCAGTTCCACTACTACCGCTTGACCGAGGACAACCGCATCCTCTGGGGCGGCTACGACGCCATTTACTTCTTCCGAGGCAAGGTCTCGAGCGAACTCGAGAGCCGACCCGAGAGCTGGGCGAAGTTGAGCGGACACTTCTTCCGTACCTTCCCGCAACTCGACGACGTGCGCTTCTCCCACATGTGGGGAGGAGCGATCGACACTTGTTCGCGCTACTGCGTGTTCTGGGGCACCGCCCTCAACGGCCGCGTCGGAT
The DNA here is from genome assembly GCA_039800025.1 of Actinomycetota bacterium. Lineage (GTDB taxonomy): Bacteria > Actinomycetota > Acidimicrobiia > Acidimicrobiales > Ilumatobacteraceae > Casp-actino8. Next base: position 12,947 of record JBDLRO010000127.1, read on the forward strand.
ATGCACTCGGATACACGGGTCTCGGCGCAGCGGCTTCGCGCTTCGGTGCCGAGGTCATGCTCGACCTTCTCGATGGTCGGCGGTCGCGTGCGACCGAGACGGATTTCGTGAAGAAGAAGCCCGTCCCCTTCCCTCCGGAACCGTTCAAATTCCTCGGCATCCAGGCGACTCGATGGAGTCTCGACCGAGAAGACAAGACCG
>JBDLRO010000128.1:0-3474 GCA_039800025.1 Actinomycetota bacterium
ACCGAACGCGACATCGCCGAGGTGATGCAGATCTCTCCCGGTTCCGTTCGACGCCATCTCACCCGTGCCCGTCATCACCTACGAAAGGCCCTGTCATGAAGAATCAATTCGACCGAATCAAAGAACTCGACCCTGCGATTCGCGCCTCTCTTGCCGACATCGTCGCTGTCGCCCCCACCAAGGATCAAGAGCCGACACGCGACGCCGCCATCGTCGGTGCCATCGTCGGTGCCCAAGCAACACGGCGATCGTTCGCTCTCGTCGCTGCCGCAGCCGTTGTTCTCGTCGGTGTCGGCAGCGTGATGGTGACCACGAGCCGAGGTGGCGAAATCTCTCCTGCATCGTCACCGCAGAACACCCTTGCCTCACCCGTCAACGTCAGCCCGACCGGTCCGTTGCTGTCCACCGCGCTGCCAGTGGACGCCGTACCGTATATCGTTTTCGGGGACGGTTGGGAACTCACCGATGTCTACTCCAACATCGGTCCCCTCCTGACCGGCGGCTTCGAGGGAGCAACTGTGTTCGTCGGCGACGGTCCGTTGTACGACGCACCGGCCTTCGCAGCCGCCGTCATCGATACGACGCAGACCGGAACCTCGATGTCGGCGCTCCTGGATGAGGGTGAGCCCGTCGAAGTCGCCGGTGTAACCGGGTCGGTCTACATTGACCGTGCTGGCACGTCAGATCCGTTTGTCACCATGTACTGGCCGATCGACGACAGTCGCTACGCACTCTTCAGTGCAACAGGACTCGCAGTCGAAGAAGCTGTCACCTTCGCCAACGGACTCACGCTCGACGGCGACCGACTGGTGGGCAATCCGCCCGATGGCTATCGGTCTCTACCCACACTTCCCACGACAGGCAGCCGACGCCACATCAACTACCGTTTCAGCGACGGTTACCGCGAAATCGACATCAACGGCGAGAACCGTGGCATCGCCCACCTTCTCTCAGCCGGCGTCATCGCCGACCAGACGACGACCCGCACGGTGAATGATGTCGAAGTCGCCGTCCGCGTCGACGAGGAAGGCACCACTGCCAGTCGCATCTTTTGGATGTCGGGCGACTGGTCGTTCTATGTCATCGCAGATGGTTTCACCGACGGAGACGAACTGCTCCACATCATCGGTGAGCTCACACTCATCGACTCCGAGACCTTCGTCGCCGCTGCCCGGGAGCTGCTTGACATCGTCATGCCCGGCGAGCACTCCGACCTGGCCCTACCGGTGGTAGAGGGGCTCGGCCTCACTGACATGGCGCTCACCGATGCCATCACCACCGACCTACCGATGTCGATGTACCACTACGGCTTCGAACTCGTGATGGGAGCAGCATGTGTCTTTGAAGACCGCCGCTCGGCAATTGCACCCGACGATTCGGCAACCCCCGCCGAACTTGCCACCCAGATCCGCGCTATCGCTGACGCCGCCATCGCTGCCGGACACGCCAGGGCAGTCGAACTGATACTCACACCGCTGCTCGAGATCGTCGAGAGACGCAATCCCGAGGTCGAACTCTCCGACTGGACCGACTGCCCCACCTGGGCAACCACGAACTGAACACCCCAGCGCTCCAAGAGCCACATCGGGTGGGGCCTGACGTCGGTCGAACGTCAGGCCCCACCCTCCACGCGTTCCAAAAATCATGACTCCGCGTTCCTACGTGTAACGAACACGCTCAAAACACTTAGGACCAGTTGGGCTCTTCGAATTTCGCACCATCCCCACGGAGGCGGGGATGGTTCGTCACGTGGTGTGGACCTTTTCACAACTGTGCGAACCGTCAGATTCCCAGGCTAACCGACACTCATTGCCTTCTCAGACCCACCAGCGGAGCAGTGTCGCAGCGACGCCACGAACTGTGCGGACATGTGCTGTTTCAGTGGGTCGAGCCTTTTCGTTCGAACTCGACTTGCGCTGCAATGCCTTCCTCGAGGGAAACGCGCGGGACCCAACCCAAAAGGGACTCGGCTCGGGAGATGTCCGCACCGGTCCGTTCGGCATCGCCCGGCTGCGCCGGCATCCAGTCGATGCGAATTCGATGTCCTGTCGACTCTTCCACCAACTCGATGAGGCGCAACATCGACACGGCGCTTCCTCCACCGACATTGAAGACCGAACCACTCGCAACGTCGGCAGTCATGGCCCGCAACGTCGCATCAACCGCATCATCGACGAAGGTGAAGTCACGGACCTGTGAACCGTCTCCGAACATCGGGAACTGCTGATCCGCCATCGCAGCCCGTATCAATCGACCGATGGCCATATCGGGTCTTTGTCGGGGTCCGTAGACCGTGAAGTACCGAACCGAGACGACGTGTAGACCGAAGTTTTCCGCATACGCATGGCACAAATGCTCCGCTGCCAGCTTTGTGACACCGTACGGCGAATACGGCTGGGGAATCGTCGATTCCACTGTCGGGAAAGCAAGCGCATTCCCGTACACGGAACTGCTCGATGCGTACACCATCCGGGGAACGAGTCCATCGCGGCATGCCTCGAGCAAGACTTGAGTTGCCCGAACGTTGTTCTCGAGATGCTCCTCGAAGCCATTCCTCCATGAACCTCGTACCCCTGGCTGACCCGCAAGGTGAAAGACTTGGTCAACCCCATCGAGAATCGTCCCGAGATCTGCCGTTTGGATCGACGACTGAATCAGACGAAACGATCCTGAAATCGATCGAATGTTCGCCCATTTCAATGACGAGTCGTAATAGTCGGCCATGCTGTCCAAGCCCACGACGTCGTGGCCGGAGCGACACAAGGATGCGCACAACGAACTTCCGATGAATCCTGCAGCGCCAGTGACCAGGATGGTCATCGAGAACCGCACAATTCGAGATCACACATGCATTCCCCGTGCCGTTTCACTGCACACCTTCCACCACCACCACCATCGGAACGCCCTACTCGGCAACGCCCCTCATGGCAAACATGGCTCTATCCAATAATGACGACAGTGTAGAGGGATGGCTCTCGAAGCCCTTGGATTCGTTGGCCCGCTGATACATCTCCTACGCGAACAAAGTGCGTCAGTGCCGGCTTCCGACGCGTTGACAAGTGGGAGGCACAGGGGTCATCGCCCGCCGGTCGGAAACTCCTTGAGATAGTCGTACAGACTCGCCGAGAGCCCAGTCGACGAGCCCTCGAGCCGTTCGAGATCCTCGGGGGTGAGGACTGTCACCAAGGTCGATCCATGACGAGCAATGACGCACGGGAACTGGGCTCGGGCGTGACGAAGCACATCAGCCGGCGCATCGTTGCGATGAAACGTGCGGAACGGGATCGGCAAACGTTCCTGACACTCCCGCCAATCGGCCCGCTTCGTGAACAGGCCGTGTGTGATGTCGCAGAGAGCGCAGTGCCGCACGCCGAGTCGTGCCCCGATCCAGTACGAGACTTCACCGATGACCGTCGAGTCGGCGTCGTACACACCGATGAACTCCGTGATGTCATCCAGCACGAGTCGATCGTA
>JBDLRO010000129.1:0-7066 GCA_039800025.1 Actinomycetota bacterium
GCCGCCATGAACGCGTTCAATTCGTTGTGAGTTTCCCAGCACGGAACCTCGATTCATGAGTACCCCCGCCTCGACAGCATCGACTCCAGCAACATCGGTGTCCGGCGGAACACCGCTGACCCACGGAGTTCTCTCTTCACTTCGTGCGTTGCTCCGCGAGGACCGCGTGTTGACAGGCATCCTCGGGTCCGTCGATGCGACGATTGCCGTTCCCGAGCCTGGCCGAATCGTTGCCATCGCCGCGCTGAGCGAGTTGTCGGGTCGCAAACCGCTGATCGTCGCATGCCCGACCGGAACAATGGCAACGCAGATCGCCGACGACATCTCCGCGTTCTTTCCTCCGGGAGAGGTCCTCGTGTTCCCCGCTTGGGAGACACTCCCCTTCGAGCGCGTCAGTCCGAGTGTCGAGACGATGGGTCGACGACTCGAGGTGCTGTGGCGCCTGTCGGATGAGAACCGTCATCCGAGTGTGATCGTCGCGAGCATGCGAGCACTGCTGCAGCAGCTCGGTCCCGACACCGTGAATGTCGAGCCGACGATCATCCGCAGAGGATCGTCACTCGATCCGGACGAGTTGCTGCACACCCTCGTCACCGGCGGATACCGCCGCGAGGATCTCGTCGAACACCGTGGAGAAGTTGCACGCCGAGGCGCGATCATCGACGTCTTCCCGTCGACGGCTCCTGGTCCCGTTCGTATCGACCTCTGGGGGGACGAGGTCGACCGACTGACCACGTTCTCCGTCCACGATCAGCGCAGCGACGAGGACCTCGAGGAGGTCCACATCTTCCCGGCGCGCGAACTCGTCCTGAACGAGGCCGTGCGTCGACGAGCCGACTCTCTGATTGCGAGTGAGCCGTGGGGCCGCGAGCACTGGGAGCGATTGAGCGAAGGCTTGCTGTTCGACGGAATGGAGAGCTGGCTTCCCTGGCTCACCGACGAGCCAACTCTGCTCACGGACGTCCTGCCGTCGAGTTCGAAGATGGTGCTGATCGAGCCGCGCCGCATGCTCGACCGATCGAAAGACCTGCTCGCCGAAGAGGCCGACCTCGCCCAGGCGCTCGCCTCTTCATGGACACGCGATCCCGATCACGATTTTCCGCGACTGTATTCGTCTGCTGATGGACTCCTCGGTGCGACTCGTGGCGCATGGAACATGATTCCGGTCGCCGACAGTCCCAACACTCCCCTGTTGGAGGCAAGCGGCTGGGCAGCGATGACCGGGGGCGGAGAAGGTCTCGCTGAGAGCATCAAGTCGATGCTCTCGAACGGCTATCGCGTCGTGATCACCGCTGATACCGAACCGTCAGCCGACCGACTTGCCCAGACGTTCGGCAACGTCGGGCTCGATCTCGGCGTGTATCGAGCTCACACCGTTCCCGATTTGTCCTCCCCCGGGGGTTCGATCGTGGTGTCGAATCTGCAGCGAGGCTTTCGCATTCCCTCGGCGAAGGTCGCAGTCATCACCGAGGCCGACATCTCCGGTCGTCGTCGGGCACATCGTGCGCCGAAGACCAAACGTCGCGACGGCATCACTGTGTTCGAGGATCTCAAGCCGGGCAACTACGTCGTGCACTACATCCACGGGGTCGCGAAGTACGAGGGAATGGTCAAGCGCACCGTCGGCGGCATCGAACGCGACTATCTGCTGCTCGCCTATAAAGGCGGCGACAAGCTGTACATCCCGTCGGATCAGATCGACACGGTGCGCCACTACGTCGGCGGAGAGGCTCCGACTCTGCACCGCCTCGGCGGCGCCGACTTCGCGAAGTCGAAGGCCAAGGTTCGCAGCGCGGTACGCGAGATCGCCCAGGAACTCGTCGTGCTGTATCAGAAGCGCGTTCACGCCGAGGGACACGCCTTCGGAAGCGACACCCCGTGGCAACGCGAGATGGAGGACGCCTTCCCGTTCGTGGAGACCCCCGATCAGGAGAAAGCCATCGTCGAGATCAAGAGCGATATGGAGCGCGCCTTCCCGATGGATCGCCTGATCTGCGGCGATGTCGGTTTCGGCAAGACCGAAGTTGCGATTCGAGCGGCATTCAAGGCGATTCAGGACGGCAAGCAGGTCGCAGTTCTGGTGCCGACCACTTTGCTCGCGTCCCAGCACGGCAACACCTTCGCGGATCGATTCTCGGGCTATCCGATTCGCGTCGAGGTGCTGTCACGGTTTCTCACCACGGCCCAGGCGAACAAGGTGCTCGAGGGACTCGCCTCGGGAGACATCGACTGTGTCATCGGCACGCACCGTCTCCTGTCGAACAACGTCAAATTCAAGGATCTCGGTCTGCTGATCGTCGACGAAGAACAACGATTCGGCGTCCAGCACAAAGAGGCGATGAAGCACCTCAAGACGAACGTCGATGTGCTCACCTTGTCGGCGACACCGATCCCGCGCACACTCGAGATGAGTCTCGTCGGCATTCGCGACCTCAGCCTGCTCCAAACTCCGCCCGCAGATCGCCAGCCCATCCTGACCTTCGTCGGCGAGTACGACGAACGCGTTGCGGTCGAAGCCATCCGACGCGAATTGCTCCGAGAAGGCCAGGTCTTCTGGGTGCACAACCGGGTGCAGTCGATCGAGGAGTGTGCGATGAGATTGCGCGAACTCGTTCCCGAAGCTCGCATCGCAATCGCCCACGGCCAGATGGACGAGGGAACACTCGAGCAGGTCGTCGTCGACTTCTGGGAAGGCGACTTCGACGTTCTCGTGTGCACCACGATCATCGAAAGCGGCATCGACATGCCGACGGTGAACACACTCGTCGTCGAACGGGCCGACCTTCTCGGTCTCGGCCAGATGCACCAGTTGCGCGGACGGGTGGGTCGCAGCGGACAACGTGCGTATGCGTATCTGTTCCATCCCCGCGACAAGACCCTCACCGAAGAGGCGTACGAACGTCTGCGAACCATTGGCGAGTCGACCGATCTCGGAAGCGGATTCAAGATTGCGATGCGCGATCTCGAAATTCGCGGTGCCGGCAACTTGCTCGGTGAATCCCAGAGCGGACACATCGCGGCTGTCGGTTACGACCTGTATTGCCAAATGGTCACCGAGGCGGTGGGTGAGATGAAGGGTGAGCCCGTTCGCGAACCCACCGAGATTCGTATCGACGTCCCAGATCATGCGTTCCTGCCCACCGACTACGTGGCAAAAGAAGAGCTCCGCCTCGAGGCCTACCGCCGACTCGCACTCGTCACGACCCGGGCCGAAGTCGACGACGTCGAGAGCGAATGGCTCGATCGATACGGACCGGTTCCCGAACCCGCGCGCATGCTTCTCACCGTCGCTCTCCTTCGAGCCGAATGTCATCGACTCGGAATCTCCGAGCTGGTGATCTCCGCGAATCAGGCCCGGATCTCGCCCGTCGAACTCAAGGTCAGCGAGTCCATGCGACTGAAGCGACTATCGAGAGATGCGATTCACAAGGAGAACCTGCGTCAGCTGATCGTCCCGGTCCCATACCGACGCGCTTCGGTAGACGCTGATTCGTCGAAAGTCCGCGGTGCTGCGGGCTACATCGTCGAATTTCTCGGCGAACTCTTTCCGATCCAGTCAACGGACTAGTTTTGATGGGCGTGTCCTCCTCGTCTCGCTCTCGAATCGGAATTGTCGGCTTGTCGGCCCTCGCAGTGATCCTGCTGTCGTCGTGCTCGTGGGTCATCCAGGACGCGGCCCGGGTCGGTGACGAGACATTGTCGAACAGCGATTTTCATGATCTGCTCCAGGGCTACACCGACGCAACCCAATCCGGACTCCTCCCGACCGGCAATGTCGACAGCAATGTGGCTCGGCTCATCCTTCAGGATTGGGTCAGCGCGTCGGTTCTCGAGCGCACACTCGTCGAGTACGGAGTCGAGATCTCGCCGACTGACCTCGACGATGCACGAGCCACCCTCGATGCACAAGTCGGATTCTCGGACGCTCCCGACATCGTGCGGGACTTCTACATCCGCGCGACTGCTGTACGCGCCATTGCCGGTGCCACATTCACGCCCGATCGGGAGGAACTCGCCCAGTTGTACGCGAACGGTCCCGAGGAGTCGGGTATCGCATGTCTGCGACTGATCCTGACCGACTCAGAAGCGGACATCGACGCCGCCCTCGATCGCATCGAAGCCGGCGAATCGTTCGCCGATGTCGCGAGCGATGTCTCGACCGATACCTCTGCTGAAGTCGGAGGCATCTTGAGCAACAATCAAACCGGAAATGAGTGTTTCTCGTTCGACGAGATCGTGGAACAGATCGTCGAGCAGATCGCCCTCGTGATCCCCGAGACGAGACCTGGTGAAGTCACTGGTCCGATCGAGGTTCCCGAGGTGGGATGGGTGGCAATCATGCTGCGTCCGTTCTCGGAAGTTGCGAGCGAAGCCGAGCAGGTCATTGGCCCCGTGACCGCTTCGCGCATTGCGAATTCCGCTCTGGACAGCGCCAAGATCTGGATCAACTCCAGCTATGGGCGTTGGGATCCGGACGGCAGGCAAGTCGTCGCCGATCAGTGAGTCGCGAAAGCCCGTGATCGACCCAAGATCCGTGATCGACATAATCGGTCTCGGACCAGCGGACGAGGCCTATGTCACCGACCACACTCGACAGGTGATCGCAAGCCACGACGTTCGATATGTCCGCACGGCGCAACATCCGAGTGCCCACATCGTGACCGACGCTCGCACCCTCGACCATCACTACGAGTCGGCAGCGACCTTCGACGATGTGTACCGCGGAATCGTCGAAGAACTCGTGGCAGCTGCCGTCGAGCATGGACGCATCTTGTACGCAGTGCCGGGCTCGCCGCTGATCCTGGAACGAACGGTCCAGCTCCTTCGCTCCGACGCACGCGTGACGTGCCGCATCCATCCGGCAATGAGTTTCCTCGACATGGTCTGGCCGCGACTCGGCATCGATCCCATCGAACATGCCGTGCGTCTCGTCGATGCTCACGACTTCTCATCTGCTGCAGCAGGTGAAAGCGGTGCACTGCTCATCGCCCACTGCCATGCGAACTGGGTCTTGTCGAATGTGAAACTTGCCGCTGAGGACGCTGGCGAACTCTCGAATGACGATGTCGAGGTCGTTCTGTTGCACCACCTCGGACTCGACGACGAACAGGTGATCAAGGTTCCGTGGAGCGAAATCGACCACAGCATCGAAGCTGACCATCTCACATCGCTGTTCGTTTCAGGTTTGCGTGCGCCCGTTGGCAAACACCTCATCGCATTCCACGAGTTGGCACGTCGTCTTCGCCGTGAGTGTCCCTGGGACCGCGAGCAGACTCATCGGTCACTCACCACCTACCTGCTCGAGGAGACCTACGAAGTGGTCGATGCGCTTCTCGCTCTCGATGAGAACAATCCGTCCACCGATGAGGACCTGATGGAGGAACTCGGCGATCTGCTGTATCAGATCGAGTTCCACGCTGCGATCGCCGAACAACAGGGTCGCTTCACGATGGGTGATGTCGCCCGCGGGATACACGACAAAATGGTACGCCGCCATCCTCATGTCTTCGGGGGGCACTCCGAGAACGAACACTCATCGGACTCTGACGGCGAATCTCTCATCGCATCGTGGGAAGAGATCAAGAGGGCGGAGAAAGCAGCCAAAGTTGCCGCTGGGCGATCCCTCGACGAGTCTCCGTTCGCGGGCGTCGTCGAGGCATCGGGTTCGCTCTCCTACGCTTCGGCGATCCTGTCCAAGTCCGCAAAATCCGGTCACACTCTCGACCTGCCCGACTCGACTGCCGCCGATCTCGAATCGGTCCAGGATCTCGGTCTCCATCTGCTTCACACAGTCGCCGAGTGCCGACGACGAAAACTCGATGCAGAGGTCGTACTGCGGGAAGCCGCCCGATCGTTCCGGGCATCCGTCGAATCGGAGATTCGCAAACGGGACTGATCCGATTCGCAGGGTTCCACATCGGGCTTGGGTCACTAGGTTGTAGCCATGACTGACATCATCAGCATCATCGGACGCGAAGTTCTCGACTCACGCGGCAACCCCACAGTCGAAGTCGAAGTCGAGCTCGAGTCCGGTGTGCGCGGCCGCGCCATGGTCCCATCGGGAGCGAGTACCGGTGAACACGAAGCAATGGAGCTGCGTGATGGTGGACGCCGATTCGGCGGCAAGGGCGTCCTGACAGCGGTCGGCTTCGTCAATGGTGAGATCGAGAGCGCGCTCATCGGATGTGATGCTCTCGAACAGCGAATGGTGGACACGGTTCTCAAGGACCTCGACGACACCGCGAACAAGTCTCGCCTCGGGGCGAACGCCATCCTCGGCACGAGTCTCGCTGTCGCCCGAGCTGCGGCGAATGCGATCGACCTTCCGCTCTGGCGATATGTCGGCGGACCGAATTCGCACGTCCTTCCCGTTCCGATGATGAACGTGATCAACGGCGGAGCACATGCGGACAACACCATCGATCTGCAGGAGTTCATGATCATGCCGATCGGCGCGCCGAGTTTCCGCGAGGCGTTGCGGTGGGGTGCCGAGACCTATCACCAGTTGCGCAAGATCCTGAACAGCCGCGGACTGTCGACAGCCGTCGGCGACGAGGGTGGTTTTGCGCCGAATCTCGCCACCAATGAGGACGCCGTCAAGATTCTCGTGGAAGCGATATCCGCTGCGGACTTCTCCCCCGGCGTCGACATCGCGATCGCTCTCGATCCTGCGATGAGCGAGTTGTACTCCGATGGCAGGTACCACCTCGCCGGCGAGGGGCTGACTCTCGACCGCAATCAGCTGGTCGACTACTGGAAGCGACTCGTCGACACGTACCCGATCGTGTCGATCGAAGACGGAATGGCCGAAGACGACTGGGAAGGCTGGATCGGCCTCACATCGGCGCTCGGCAACCGAATCCAGCTCGTCGGCGACGACCTGTTCGTCACCAATTCCTCCCGTCTCGCAATGGGCATCGAACGTCATGCGGGGAACAGCGTGCTGATCAAACCGAACCAGATCGGAACCTTGACCGAGACACTGGAAACGATCGAGCTCGCGACGAGGCATCGTTACACGAGCGTGATGAGTCATCGCAGCGGCGAAACCGAGGATTCGACGATC
>JBDLRO010000130.1:0-2790 GCA_039800025.1 Actinomycetota bacterium
GCCCGACTTCACGACATGCATCCGACCGATGTGGCGAACGTCGTTCGATCTCTTCCGCTCACTCAACGTCGGCAGTTGGCAGAAGCGATGGACGATGATCGCCTCGCGGACGTTCTCGAAGAGTTGCCCGAATCGGAGCAGGTCGGTCTGATCGAAGGACTCGACATGGAACGACTCCTCGATGTTCTCGACGAAATGGAAGTCGACGACCTGGCAGACCTGCTTGCGGAGATGCCGGGTGACAAGAGGGCTCGAATCCTCGAAGCGATGGACGACGAAGATGCCGACATGATGCGTCAGCTTCTCTCCTACGAAGAGGGAACGGCCGGCGGTTTGATGACGCCGGAGATCATCATTCTTGGACCGACGTCCACCGTTGCCGAGGCTCTGGCACAGATTCGCGACCCTGAGTGGCTGGTGTCGATCGCGGCACAGGTCTTCGTGTGTCGACCGCCGTACAAATCACCCACGGGGAAGTATCTCGGTGTGGTTCACTTTCAACGGCTCTTGCGGGAACCCCCGAGTATGGAACTCGGTCGTTGTCTCGAGACGGAACCGACGATCACACCCGACATCAGCGACCGTGAAGTCGCCGAAAGATTGGCTTCGTACAACATGCTCGCGATCGGTGTGTGCGACGAGGCCGGGCGCCTACTCGGAGCCATCACGGTCGACGACGTGCTCGACCGCACCCTGCCGACGGGATGGCGTCAGCGTCGACGACAGCAGACGGTGGCCAGTTAGCGAACCAATACGACATGTGTCGCAGCATCAGTGACGAAAGGAGGTGGCCGAAATGAGTCGAGTGACGAAGCGTCGGGGTGGTTTGGCCATCCCACGTCAGCGCAGTCGCTTCGGGGTGCACTACGACACCGATGCGTTCGGCCAGTTCTCCGAGTCGATCGCCCGAACACTGGGAACGGCACGTTTCCTCGTCTGGCAATCCGGGATCATCGTCGTCTGGATCTCGTTCAACTTGCTCGCTCCTTCAGCTTGGCAGTTCGACTCGTGGGACCGTGGTCTCGTTCTGCTGACCTTGGTTCTGTCACTCCAAGCGTCATATGCCGCTCCGCTGATCCTTCTGGCTCAGAATCGTCAAGAGGGGCGCGATCGGACGCAGGCCGAAGTCGATCGACGTGTCGCCGAGAGAACTCAAGCCGACACCGAGTTTCTCGCACGGGAAATCGCGAGTGTGCGCGTCGCCCTCACCGATGTCGTGACCACCCAAGACCTGCGTTCTCACCTCGACGTCGAAGATCTCGTCGAATCGATCGAGCGACTCACGTCCGTGGTCGATCGTCTGTCAGAGAGACTCGACGCGCTCGAATCAACGCAACGCTGAGGCACATGTCGAACATCTGCCGAGAAGGTCGAGTCGATGTCCTTCGAGTTCGAAGCCGCTGTTCTCAGCCACGGACGACATGCCCTTGGTCAGAAATCTTTCGACATCAGCGGGAATCTCGACGTCCAGCACCAAACCGCAACCGACGCACACGAGATGGTGGTGATGACCCTTCAACTCCTCGGCGAGTTCGAAGGCAGCACGATCGCCGTTGGTGAGAACTTTGACCACCACACCCGCGGCTTCGAGGACTGCCAGGTTGCGATAGACGCTGCTCTGAGGCAAGTCCGAGTCGAGAGCGACAATGTCCGGCGCCGTCATCGGGTGCGCCGATTGAACGAGGGCGTCGACCAGTCGTCGCCGGCGCGATGAATATCGCTGATTGATCTTGTGGAGCCGCTGTACCGCGATTTCGTGAATGGAGTTCGAGGATCGACTCGTCATCGTCGATCAGCTCCTCAGGACTCGGCCCCGACATACTCGAACACGGGAATCCCGCGTCGAATGACATCGTCGACGAGCGACCGGTTTTCCAGTACGTCGTCTCCGAGGAGGATGCGCCCGACTGGCGCTGTTCCCTCTGCGATTCTTCGAAGGATTGCCTCCGCCGCCGTCGCAGCGACAGCTGCTGCGATGATGCCTGTTCGTTCCGCCACCCCGGCCACCTCGTTGACGCGCTCGCCTCCTTTCGAGCCGCGAATTTCCACCCGAACTGCACCGAGTCCGCCTTCCGGGTGTGGCGGTGACAGCATCGGCAGCCGTGCGGTGAGACGATCTCGTCTGTTGGCGGACATGCGAGCGCTGATGCGCGAAACCTCAGGAAAGACGTCGTGCAACAGGATCGGATCGACGAGAGCTGCCCGATAGCAGTCCTTTCCGCCGATCGGTTCCGGGAACCACAGCAAATCTCTCCCGCTTCCACCTGGTCTGTTCAACCACTCGCCGTCGTGCCAACCGAGAGCACTTCCAGCGAGCGCCCGGTGGTGTTGGCGGGCGCATTCGGGTCCGCCTGTCCCGTGAAATGCCACGTGAATCTCGTCGAGAACGTCCACGCGCAACGACAATTCACGAGCCAACAAGCCGGTGAGGCCCGGACATGCAGCAGCACCGATCACGACCGAAACACCGCGGGTTTCCGCTCGCGGTCCGAAGTGACGAAGTCGCCGCACGTCATCGACGTCATCCGAGGTCGAAACGACATGATGACCGTGATCGATGAATGCAGCGACGAGATCGGCCTGGTTGGCCGTCGTTGCGACAACGACGACAGGTGTCGTCAGCGGATCGAGATCGGAAAGGTCGATGATCTCGGTGACGCCAGGATGCGCAGACAGCGATCGGCGAACATCGCTCCTGCGGTCGAAAACCAGGACGTTGCGACCGTCGTTCGCCAGTTGCCTCGCCACTCGACCACCGACGACTCCCGCCCCGATGACGGCAACGGACAG
>JBDLRO010000131.1:0-2834 GCA_039800025.1 Actinomycetota bacterium
TCAATGGATTCACGTCGACGTCGAAAAGGCTAAGTCGGGACCGTTCGGCGGACCCATCGCCCATGGCTACCTGACCCTTTCACTCGGACCGATGCTGTATCCGACAGTCGTTCGCGTCGAAGGCTTCTCGATGGGCGTCAACTACGGAGCGAACAAAGTTCGATTCCCATCACCGGTTCCCGTGGGTGCGAAAGTCCGGCTCGGAGTCAAACTTCTCGAGGTCGAAGAGATTCCCAATGGCGCTCAGATGACGATGGAGTTCACCTTCGAATGCGAAGGAGCACCCAAGCCGTCGTGTGTCGCGGAGATCATCTTCCGCTCCTACATCTGATCCCAGTCGTTTTCGCGAGCGAACCGTTTCTCGCAGCGACGCCTCTCACCGAAATTCGGGGATGACCTCGTTCGCCAAGAGTTCGATGGTGAGCGTGTCGGGATAATCCGGACACCACGGAATGAACCCGCGACATCCGAGATCGACGTAGGTTCGAATCTTCTCGGCGACTTGTTCCGGGGTTCCGACCAGGTTGTTGGTCCGCCACGAATCGATGTCTTCGGACCACAGGCTTCGGTTGCCCGCATCGAGAACCTCGGCCTCCGTCTCTCGAATGAAGACCTCTGGCGACCAAGTCATGCGGATGCCACCCGGATCACGACCTACCGCCCTGCAATGCTCGAACAGCACATTGCGCTTGCGCGCCCACTCATCGGGCTGTCCCCCGAAATTCGAACAGTGAGCGTGCTGAGCAACCACCCGAAGCGTCAACTGCTCACCTCCACCGCCGATCCACACGGGTGGCGTCGGTCGCTGCACCGGCTTCGGATCACAGTTCGCTCGGCTGAGTTCGTAGTACTTCCCCTTGTAGGTGGTCTCCGGCTCCGTCCACATGCTCAGCACGATTTCGACGCTCTCGCGTAACATGCCGATGCGGTCCTTGGGCTTTGGAAAGTCGTACCCGTATGCCCTGTACTCGTTCTCGTACCAACCCGCTCCGATGCCCCATTCGAGACGCCCGCCAGACATCACATCGATCGTCGATGTCACTTTCGCGAGAAGACCAGGGTTCCGGTAGCTGTTGCAACCCACCATTTGGCCGAGACGGATCCTGCTCGTGCGCTGGCTGATGGCCGCAATCGTGCTCCAACACTCGAAGACGGTCTCATGAGCGGGTCGCGGCACATTGTGAAAGTGGTCGTACACCCATAGCGAGTCGAAACCGAGACTCTCGGCGAGTTCTGCAATCTCGACGGTCTTGGCCCACTTGTCCTGCGGATCGGGAATCGAACTCAACTCCATCTTCCAACCCTGCGGAATGAAGACACCGAACACGATGCCATCAGGGGAGTTTCCGGACACGGGACTGTTGTTGGCGACCACGTGTGAACCTTACCGAGTTCGTTCGAGACTCTGAACGAGATCTAGTTTCCATGCATGCGCGAGTTCACGGTCGGCGAGGTCCATGAAGCGATTTCCGCAACACGACCCGACCAGGAATGTCTTGTCTTTCGTGATCGTCGTCTCTCGTGGTCCGACGTCACCGACAGGACGCGGCGTCTCGCCAACTTCATGAATCATCGAGGACTCGGACGACATCGAGATCGCTCGTCGCTGCCCAACCACGCGAGCGGACAAGATCACCTGGCCATCTACCTCCACAATGGCAATGAATACCTCGAGTCGATGCTCGCCGCATTCAAGGCGAGAGTTGCTCCGTTCAATGTCAACTACCGATACGTCGCCGATGAATTGCTCTATTTGCTGACCGACTCTCAGGCAACGGCGATCGTGTACCACTCACGTTTTGCGCCGCTTCTCGGCGAATTGCTGGAGAAGCTTCCCCGGCTCCGGGTTCTCCTCCAAGTTCCCGATGAATCCGCACATGCGCTGCTGCCCGGTGCAGTGTGGTTCGAGGACGCAATCTCGTCATCGCCGCCCGAGTCGATCGCTGAACCTTCTCCCGATGACTTGTACATCCTCTACACAGGTGGGACCACCGGGATGCCCAAGGGAGTGATGTGGCGCCAGTCGGATGCACTCGTCGAGTGCTTCGGAGGCCTGAAGACTGCTGAGACTCTCGACGATTTCCTGGCTGCGGCAACGGGTCGGCGCGCACTGATCGCTCCGCCGTTCATGCATGGAGCAGGCCATTGGGTGAGTTTCGGAACCTGGAATTCGGGTGGCACGGTCTTCATCCCGTCGATTCCCGAACGCCTCGACCCAACTGACATCTGGTCGATCGTCGAGCGCGAACGCATCGACTTCCTCCTGATCGTCGGAGATGCATTCGCACGTCCGCTCGTCGACGAACTCGAACGCACGTCATACGACCTGAACTCGCTGACCGTTCTGCTGTCGGGCGGGGCTCCCCTGTCCGTCCACCTCAAGGACAAACTGCTGAACCACTTGCCGCATCTCATGATCATCGATGGACTCGGATCCTCCGAAGCAGGCGGTCAGCTCTCCCACGTCTCTGCAGCAGGAAACTCGGCTACTGGCCTCTTTCCACTCGCTCCCAACAACCACGTCCTGTCCGAATCATTCGACAAGATTCTCGAACCCGGTCACGACGGCGTGGGGTGGCTCGCGAAGAGCGGTCGACTCGCACTCGGATACTTGGAGGATCCGGACAAGACCGCCCGCACGTATCCAGTCGTCGACGGAGTTCGATACGTGGTGCCTGGGGATCGAGCCCGTCTGCACGTCGATGGAATGGTCGAATTGCTCGGACGAGATTCGGTCACCATCAACTCGGGGGGCGAAAAGATCTTTGCCGAAGAGGTCGAAGCGGCGATCAAGCCTCATCCCGATGTTGCCGATTGTGTGGTCGCAGGTCGCC
>JBDLRO010000132.1:0-2530 GCA_039800025.1 Actinomycetota bacterium
AGTCCATCGGTGCCGTCAGGTGTGTCCGTCGGAATTGCGGACTCCATCGACGCGCTCGTCGCCACCGTCGGCGGCTACCTCGAGGCCGGCTACGTGAGAATCAAGCTGAAGATCGAACCCGGCTGGGACGTCGAACCGGTGCGCGTGATCCGTTCCACCTTCGGTGCAGATGTGCCTCTCCAGGTGGACGCGAATGCCGCTTTCACACGCGACGACGGTCCCCTGCTCGCGCGTCTCGCCGAGGTCGGCCTTCTCCTGATCGAACAGCCGCTGCCCGAAGACGACATCACCGGTCATGCGCTGATCGCCCGCCAGGTTGCAACTCCGATCTGCCTGGACGAGTCGATCGTGTCGAGTCGGGCAGCCATCGACGCCATCGAACGCAAGGCCTGTTCGATCATCAACATCAAGGCTGGCCGGGTGGGGGGCTACATCGAGGCTCGACGCATTCACGACCTGAGTGCCGAACACGGCGTGCCCGTGTGGTGCGGAGGCATGCTCGAGACCGGCATCGGCAGAGCCATGAACGTGGCGCTCGCGTCGCTGCCGAACTTCTCCCTCCCCGGCGATGTGTCCGCCTCGGAAAGATTCTGGGCACATGACATCGTCACCGAGCCGATTCGCCTCGAGGACGGCTGGGTGTCGATTCCCCAAGGCTCGGGTTCCGGCATCTCGATCGACGTCGATTGGCTCGACTCGGTCACCACCTCGCGGGTCGAACTTCGACCCTGAACCGATCCGCTGCACCCACCCAAACCTCTACCCGACCGGCTCTGCACCCGACCAGCCCCGCACCAATCCAACGTGGATAGAGTTCCCTCCATGCCGCACCCATTTCTCTCAGACGCCTGGATGGAAGCCGCCCAGGAAATTCGCGCCCGCTACGAGGGCCAGACACCCAAGATCACCTCTGCCATCAAGATCAACCAGGTGATCACCGACGTTCCATTCGGATCGGGTGAAGTGAAGTCCTATATCGACACGTCGTCGGGCGAGATGAAAATGGAACTCGGCGAATTGAGTGATGCCGAAGCCACCGTCACAACCGACTGGGCGACAGCTCGCGCGATCTTCGCCCTCGGCGACCAGGCCGCAGCCATGCAGGCATTCATGGGCGGCAAGGTCAAGGTCACCGGCGACATGATGAAGATGATGGCTCTGCAGACTGCCGTGCCTCAGTCCGAGATCACCCTCAAAATCGCCGAGGAAATCAAAGCCATCACCGAGTGAGCCGTCGTCACCCGCTGTCGACCGTACGCGGTCGACGTGGAGTCGGGGTGACGCGTGACGACAACACGACGGCTACGAGTGCAACGAGCGTTGCGACTCGGAACGCGGCAGCGAACGACTCTGCTGTTGGCTCACCGTTGCCGACCGATTGCTGGACGGACGTCATCACGACGGACCCGAATACAGCGCCCATCTGCGTCATCAGCTGCTGCATGGCGCCAGCAACACCGAGATCTCGCTCGTCGACTGCGTTGGCGACGAGCGACGTCATGGCTGGGCTGGCCACCCCGATTCCCGCTCCCGACAGCCCGAGCGCGACGAGCATCAACAGCAGCCCGGTGCTCGGTCCGACGGTTGTGAAGGCGAGCATCGACAGCACGACGCAGGCGCTGCCCGCAACTCCCATCACCCGTTCACCGAGCCGAATCGTCACCAGGCTCGCGAGTGGTGCGACAACGGCGAACGTGAGCGGTCGGGCGATGACGACGAGGGAGATCTTCCCCGTGTCGTAATTCAGGATCTCGTCGAGAACCTGGGGTGCCAGAAGAAAGCCGCCCATGTAGGCGAAGTTCGACAATGTCTGAGACATCACCGGCAGCGCGACATTGCGCGTGCGCAGCCACGCCAGCGGCAAAAGAGGGTGCTCGACGCGCTTCTCGATACGAATGAACATCGACAACGACAGGACCGACACCGCGATCACTGCGATCGTCAACGGGTTCGCCCATCCCCACTGCGGACCCTGGTTGACGCCCGCGAGCATCATCGCTGCTCCGAGCCCAAGAGTCAGCGAGCCGGCGACGTCGAACGACACCTCGTGCAGCCGTTCCGTATCGGGCAGCAACCAGAGCGCAACGACGACTCCGATGATGCACAGCGGAGCCTGCACCAGGAAGATGATGCGCCATCCGAACGCTTCGACGAGTGGAGCTCCGGCGACGACACCGAGCACCGGCGCACCGGCATTCACGAAACTCCAGTAGCTCAGAGGTCGCACACGTTGCTCCGGGGGGAACAGCCGGTTGATGTAGGCCATCGTTGCCGGACCGGTCGCTGCTCCTGCGGAAGCCGAAAGAATGCGGAACAACACCATGCTCGGGGCGTTCCATGCCAAAGCAGTGAGAGCGGCGAAGATTCCCGCGCCCGTGAGACCGGCCACGAAGACCCGCTTGTGCCCCCACAAGTCGCCGGCCTTGCCGAATGCCGGTCCGACGACACCGAAGGCGAGCATCGGTCCCGTGATCGACCACGCCACCACCGAGATCGACGAGTCGAACTCTTCGGCGATCGAGCCGAGAGA
>JBDLRO010000133.1:0-3280 GCA_039800025.1 Actinomycetota bacterium
AGCGCAATGCCGATGAGCAGAACGATGACAGAAATCGGGGTGAGTGCCTTCTTCCACATGGGCGCTGACAGTAGCACTGCCAGAAGAGCTCACGAACCACTGAGCGGCACCTCGACCACCCTGCAGGGCCTCGACGACACAACCTTCGAATCCGCGCACCGCACGACCTGAATGCGTTGCGAATCGATCTCGAACACGGCGACCTGGCCAAATTCCCGGCCGAGAGCACAGACCGTCTCGCGAGAGAGACCGACGACGGCCCAGGACGGCTCCAACCACGACCCGTCGGGCGACATGCCGACCGCCGGTCGGGGATCCGACCCGAGTTCCCGCAAACGGAGTTCCAGTTCCTGATGGCGGCGGGAGTTCACCTGCTCAGTTTCCCGATACCCCGGATTGCATCCGCTGACGACGTGAATCAATCCGTCGAGTGACCTCGGGTTCGACACCCCCGGCTCGCCGGGGGAAATCTCGAGCCATTCGTTGCCCAACTGGATGCGAATCACGGCATGGGCGAACTGATCCTCGTCGAATTCTTGCTGGCGGTTCACAATCTCATTCTGACTCCAGGCCCATTCTGACTGGGTCCCAATTCAACGGAGAGCGTGTGACGGAGCGCTTGTTGCGATGAGCGGATGAATCGGGACCCTGCCAGACTGATCTGCCTGCCAGACTGATCTGGTGGTCGATGCATCATTCCCACCGCCTCCGCCACCTCGACAGCAGATGTCGAGCACGGCCCGTCTGACACTCGTCGCTCTCGGGGTCGCATTCGTCGCATCCTTCTTGCCGTGGATCAGAGTGCTGTTCATTTCGGTGAACGGAACCGATGGCGATGGCGTGATCAGCCTCGTGAGCGCAGCAGTCGGATTCGGACTGGTCATCCTCACCGAGCGAACCAGTCTGCGCCCGGTCCTCGTTCACTCAGGCGTCGTCATCAGCACAGGCCTCACGAGTCTCGTGTTCGTCTACAACCTGGCAGATGTCTCACGTACAGCGAGACAATCAGTCGACGACATCTTCGATCTCCAAGTGTCGCCTGAGTTCGGCCTGTTGATCGGAGCAGTTGCGGCGCCCATCGCTCTTTTCTGCGGGGTCTTGCGACTCACACAACATCTCTCTGGCAGACGTCAGTCGGAAAGTGGGACCCCGCCACCGTGGACTGGATCCGACCTCATCGTGGCCAGTGTGGCCGTGTCGACACTTCCGGTTGCGGTCGCACCGACTCTGTGGGCCGTCAGCCTGCTGCTCGTCATCGCACTCACAGCCATTGTGTGGTTCGCCGGACGCTCGTCTCGAATTCGCCGAGCCGGTTCAGTGTTGTCCATCATCGGCATCGTGATCGCCGCTGGTGGCACGGTCTACGGGATCGTCGACACCGATGGAGGAACAACTCTGTCATCGCAGATCACCGACTCATTCCAAGGCCTCCCCATCGACGACCTCGAAAACTGTGCTGATGTGTTTGCAGCCGGTCGATCGACCAGTGAGATCGACGAACCAACCCTGTGTCTCGATACGGGAGTCGAAACATATGTCTTCCCCGTCACGTGGGACTGTGAAGACGGACGAACGCTCGTGTCGAACGACTACGGCTGGGGGTACGACGACAGCGAATGGTCGACGGTCGGAGAGGCGCCGTACGACCGGTGTCGGTCGACCGCGCAGGAGCCATGCACGGAGATCTTTTCCGATGGCACCCCAACGGATGGGACATGGATCGACGACGTCGTCGAATGCTTCGATGCCAACGGTGAGATCGATTACGTGTTGACGACGCGCTGGGACTGCTTCGACTCCGATGAGATCCAAGTGTCCAATCGGTACGGCTGGGGCTATCTCGGGAAGAAGTGGGTCGGCGGCGAAGAAGCGCCGTTTTGCTGATCAGGTTCTCCTGATCAGACTCCAACAACGTCGGTGAAGTGGCCTACTGCGACCTCGACGATTGCATTCCACTCGTCATCGGACATGAAGGGTTCACCCTCTGCCAACTGGACATCCAAGTCGTTCAGGATCATCAACGATGATTCGACGACAACGATGACCATTCGCGATGCCCACTCATAATCGCCATCGGGTCCCGGAGTCATGATGCTGATGTTCAACGACAGCGCCTCATCGCCAAGATCTGGCGTTGCCAGATCAGAGATGGTGACTTCTTGATCCTGTTCGGGGCTCCAGGTCTGATCGAGACACAATGCGAAAGCCTCCGAGACGACGTCGAAGTATTCAGAGACGTTCTCATTGCTCCACACCTGCTGTGAAATGCCATGGAACATGCGCCGCACGTCCCGGCGCGCATGTTTGAACTCGACAGCGGCTCCCGTTTCGCCCGCCAGTCTCTCGATGTTCACGAGCTCGTCGACACCGTCTTGGGCCTGCGGGCACCAGCCGAATGGATCGAGCGATTGCGGTCCTTCAGCACGTGACGTGAAGACTCCCCTCAGGTCTTGGGACCATTCATCATCGAAGTCGTCGAGAGTCAAGAGCGCAGCATCGAGGCGATCCTCGGGGATGACGGCACCGACACGATTGCCGTCATTCGAACACGCCCCAAGGTTGATGGAAACTCCAAGGAGAAACCCGGCAAGTACGACTCTTCTCATGTCATCAACATATGAAGAAGCCACGACGATGTCACGGCGACGTCATACGAGTGGTCGAAAGTGCTCCTTGCACCGACTCGGCACTGGGGTAACGTCCGATCGGTGGCGCTGCGGGGATTCTTCAATCGGGCCCAGAACCCTGCCCGAATCGTGCTCAGCGCCTTCCTCGCGTTCATCCTCCTGGGGACGTTTCTCTTGTTCACCCCATTCGCCATGGATGGTCCGCACGGCCTCGGCTTCACCGATGCACTCTTCACGTCGACGTCTGCCGTCACCGTGACCGGGCTGTCGACGGTCGACGTGACCGAGTTCTCTATCTTCGGCGAACTCGTCATCCTCGCACTCATCCAGATCGGCGGCTTCGGGATCATGACGATCGCGTCAGTTGCAATACTCCTGACCTCCCGAAAGGTGAGTCTGCGTCAGCGCATGGTTGCGCGCGCGGAAATCGCCTCCATCGACATCGGCGAACTCCGCCCACTCATCGTGAGCATCGCCAAGTTCACGGTTCTCACCGAAGTGTCGATTGCGCTCCTGCTGTTCGTTCGCTTCTCGGGTCTCATCGGCGACTCGATCCCCGGCTCGGCCTACAGCGCGATCTTTCACGCGGTGTCCGGCTTCAACAATGCCGGGGTCGCCCTCTACTCCGACAATCTCGAGCAATTCGCAACCGA
>JBDLRO010000134.1:0-2944 GCA_039800025.1 Actinomycetota bacterium
TTCATCGAGTTGTGCGACGAATTGACCCACCAGGACGAAAAGGTGTTCGAAGACCTGTTCCGCAGACTGGGTCTGTCGGTGGACTGGTCACTTCTGTACACGACGATCGAGACACGCAGTCGCCGTGTGAGCCAGAGAGCATTCCTTCACAACCTCGCTCGTGGTGAGGCCTACACACAAGAAGCACCGACACTGTGGGACGTCGACTTCCAGACAGCAGTCGCTCAAGCCGAGCTCGAGGATCGGGAACGACCGGGCGCCTATCACCAAGTGGCGTTCGCCCGCACGGATGGCGGCGGTGACGTGGTCATCGACACCACGAGACCGGTTCTGATCGCTGCATGTGTCGCGCTCGTCGCCCACCCCGACGATGAGCGCTACCAGCCGCTCTTCGGCTCGACGGTTCGCACGCCGTTGTACGGCGTCGAGGTTCCGATCCTGGCGCATCCTCTCGCCCAACCCGACAAGGGGACGGGCATCGCGATGATCTGCACCTTCGGTGACCTCACCGACGTGCTGTGGTGGCGCGAATTGAATCTGCCGACGCGCCCGATCATCGATCGCAACGGCCGCATCGTCGCGACTCCGCCGACAGGCCTCGACTCCACAGAGGGTCGAGCTGCCTACGCCCTCATCGCAGGAGCGAAGATCAATCCGGCACAGACAACCGTCGTCGAGTCCCTCCGGGAGACGGGCGCTCTCATCGGCGAACCCCGACCGATCGTGCACCCGGTGAAGTTCTACGAAAAGGGCGACCGCCCTCTCGAGATCGTCACGAGTCGCCAGTGGTACATCCGCAACGGCGGACGTGATGCGGACCTTCGCTCGTCACTCCTCGCACGCGGCCAACAGCTGGCCTGGCACCCGGATCACATGCGTCATCGCTATTCGAACTGGGTCGAGGGGCTCAACGGGGACTGGCTCATCAGTCGTCAGCGATTCTTCGGAGTGCCCGTTCCGGTCTGGTACCCGCTGAACGACGCTGGTGAGCCCGACTACGAGTCACCGATCGTTCCGAACGAGGCGTCACTTCCGATCGACCCGTCGACAGACGTCCCACCGGGCTACGCACCCGAACAGCGAGACCGACCCGGTGGATTCATGGGCGACCCCGACGTGATGGACACATGGGCGACATCGTCGCTGTCACCGCAGATCGCCGGACGGTGGGGTGACGACGACGAACTGTTCTCGCGTGTCTTCCCAATGGACGTCCGTCCGCAAGGACACGACATCATTCGAACCTGGCTGTTCAGCACGGTCGTTCGCGCGCACTTCGAACACGACTCTCTTCCCTGGACGAACACGACTCTGTCCGGGTGGATTCTCGATCCCGACAGAAAGAAGATGTCGAAGTCCAAGGGCAATGTCGTGACCCCGATGGATCTGTTCGACAATTTCGGCTCCGATGCGGTGCGCTACTGGGCGGCATGTGCGCGGCCAGGCGTCGATACCGCTTTCAGCGAGGAGCAGATGAAGGTCGGGCGCAAGCTTGCGATGAAGTTGCTCAATGCCTCGAAGTTCGTTCTCGGATTCCCGATGCCTGCAGCCGGCGCCACCGCGACACACGCGATCGATCTCGCGATGCTCGGTCGGATCGCGGCGACCGCTCGTGAAGCCACGGACGCGTTCGAAGAATTCGACTATGCGAGGGCCCTCGAGCGCACTGAGTCCGCCTTCTGGTGGTTCTGCGACGACTACGTCGAACTCGTCAAGGGCCGCGCCTATGGCTCCCAAGGCGACGAAGCCGCATCGTCGGCTCTTGCAGCAATGCGCATCGCGTTGTCCGCTCTCCAACGACTGTTCGCACCGTTCATGCCTTTCACCACCGAAGCCGTCTGGCGATGGTGGAACGAGGGTTCGATTCATGTTCAGTCCTGGCCGAATGCCGACGAACTCGCTGCATTCGCCGGAACCGAATCTGCACCGACCGAAGCGTTACTCGCGGTCTCGAGCGACATTCTCGGACAGATCCGGCGAGCGAAGACCGAAGCAAAGACGTCGCAGAAGACGTCGGTCGCTCTCGCCCGCCTGCGTTGCGATGCACAGACTCGCGGAATGTTCGAATCCGTGCGCTCCGACATCACCGAGGCGGGAAGCGTCCAGGAATGGGAGATCATCGACGAGTCCGCTGGCTCTGCGGCTCTCGTCGACGTGGAGCTCGCCCCCACGACCTGATATTCCCCGCTTCAACTGACACTCCCGGTATGGCGGCGGGCGCTCTGACAGCGCCTGCACTCGCCGGATAGGTTGGGCGGGTCGTGAACACGCCCGAGATCCAAGAACTGTCGCCGAAGCGTCGCCGCACCTGGGCCCAGCGTTTCGTCCTCGTCTTCAACACGTCCGTTGCCGCCGCATGCCTCATCGCTGCAGTCGTCATCTACTACGGAAGTGAGAAGGCGAATGATCGCAAGGTCGTGTCCATCATCGGTGGCGCAACCGCACTGACTCTCCCCCAAGCCCCGATCGCGGGTCCGCAGGGCGATGTCGTCGACCTCACTGCGCAGAACTTCCTCATCACGGGCAGCGACAACGGAGCGTGTGTCGATCCCGACTCTCCCTATGCCGGGGCTTTCGGAGACAGAACCGGATTCGGAGAACGAGCCGACACGATCATGGTTCTGCGCCTCGATCCGACGACCAAAGCCGCTGCGGTCCTTTCGTTTCCCCGCGATCTCTGGGTCCGCCTCGGTGGCAAGACGACGAAGGGCCGGATCAACAGCGCATTCAATCGGGACGATCCGAATCGTCTCATCGTGACGATCTTCGACAACTTCGGCATCAAGATCGACCACTACGTGAACATCGACTTCTGCGCGTTCAAACAGATCGTCGATGCAGTCGGCGGGGTCCGGGTTCCCTTCAGCACGCCGATCAAGGACGAGAACACCGGCCTCCTGATCGAAACCGCCGGCTGTCACAACTTCGGCGGAGAAGAGGGTCT